>CBDUST010000262.1:0-6665 GCA_965369945.1 uncultured bacterium
TTGTCTGATGTTGGGTGCAGCGGTGTGGTACATCAGGCGGCGGTAACGTTACATGAGTTGGAAACCGACCATCGTGGTGCTTTTGCTCGCAACAATCGGCGTTGTGATCGCTGTACCACTTTGGCGCAGTGATCAGAGTAGCCGCGGGACGATCACCGGCCCAACGTTCTTGCTGAGCCGCGATCGACTCCCGATCGACGATGTGCAAACAATCACACTTCGGCGCGCAGATGAACAGCCACTTGCGTTTGAGCGCAGCGAGCGAGGGTGGCAACAGACCGAACCGTTCGCGCACCCGATGGACATATTCTCGATCCGTCAATTGTTGGTGCAAACCGCCCGCGTCGAAGTGACCGAGCGACTGAAACCACAACAATTGCAAGGCGGTCGATCTGAAGCGGCGCTGGGACTTGATCCGCCGCAAGCGGAGTTGACGCTCCAGTGGCCACAAGGCGCTATTACATTGCAATTCGGTCGTCGCGGCGTAGCGGGACGGTGGTATGTGCGCATTGCCGGCTTTGAACATGTGTATGTCGCTACCGGTGATCTACATGATCGGGTCGTGGAAATGGACCCGAAGGAGTGGCGTGACCGCACAATCTTTGCAGGCGCCGATGTCGATGCGAAGAAAATCATCATACAGCAGGGAGACCAGCGGACGGTGCTCGAAAAGGATCGCAGGCAATGGCGGATGACGGAACCGGCCCGAACTCGAATCGCCGAACTGGCGCAAGACGAATTCTTTCAGGCGCTAGGACGCGCTCGGTCGGCAGGCTTCATTCTCGATCAGCCCCACAATCTAGCCCAGTTCGGTCTCGACGAGCCGATCGCGTCGCTTGCAGTCATCACCGAACACCCTGAGGCACAAGGACAGGAATTAGTGCGGGTGGAGACGACCCAGCGACTTCTCGTTGGGGCGCGGCGGGGGATCGGATCGGAGGATCGGTTCGGGATGATTCAAGGGCGCCCAGTTGTCTTTCAACTGCCCGCGCAAGTGGTGCGCGAGTTCTTTCGTTCACCGAAGTCGTTGGTCTCGCTGACAGCGTCTGGTGTCGTACCCGCTGATGTGAAGACATTGATCATTCGCAGTGGGCAGAGCGAGTTGCGGCTGGTGCGCGACCTGGATCAATGGCAAGCACCGGCGTTTTCGGCTGACGTTCCCGCTGAGTCCGTCAACGAACTGCTCCAACAGCTCACCACCTTACGAGCGTCACAAATTATTTTCAAGGATTACCCATTCGAACTGGAAGTCGCCACGATCACCATGCGCGGGTTTGACAACAAGCCAATCGATACGGTGCGAATCGCGCGAGAGGCGGACACTGGTCGGTGGGCTCTGGAAAACGGCGATAATGTTCTGCGGATATTCGCCGAGAGCTTGCACCTGTTGCTCACGGCAAGTGACTTCGGCCTTCAGCCTCCGCCGGTCGATACGCCATAGCGCAACACGACATCGCCGCTTCGAACGCGCGCATCGTGCAACTCCAGTTGAAGCCCATCGGTCACGTCGTCAGCCGTCAAGCCTCGTACGCACGGATAGGCTTGCTCATCTCCCCATAGGGTCGGAGCGACAAACACCCACGCTTCGTTAACAAGCCGCCGGCGAAACAGATCACCCAAAAGACCGGCTCCGGCCTCAACCAGAACGGTGCTTACGTTGTATCGTTCAGACAGGTAGCGAAGCACCTCAGTCAAATCAAGCGAACCGTCCACAGTCGGCACGCCGAGCAGTTCGATCCCTCTATCGCGCAACTGCGCGGGCTTGTCTGACTGTGATCCCAGCACTGATTCATCGCAGACCATCATGGTTGGCGCTTGATCAAGGCTTGTCACGATCCTGGCATCGAGCGGAACGGCCAAACTCGGATTGACCACAACACGAAGCGCAACGCGGCGTTTGCGAACATCGCGCGCGGTGAGCAACGGGTCGTCCGCCAAGACTGTTCCGATGCCGGTCAGAATCGCATCGACTCTGCCGCGCTCACGGTGCACCATTCGGCGGCTGCGATCGTTGCTTATCCAACGGCTATTGCCGGTTCGAGTCGCGATCCGTCCATCGATGGTTTGAGCCCATTTGGCGACGACCCAAGGTAGGCCGGTCTTGATGCGATGAACAAAGGGATCACTGACTGCAATCGCAGCTGGACAGTTCGTAAACAGTTGCGTCTCGATCTCGGCGTTTCGTAGGCGATCGGCACCACCGGCAGCATCCGCACTTGGATCAACGCGTGCGAACAGTACGCGCCGTACGCCGGCTTCGATGAGAGCCTCACTACATGGCCCGGTGCGACCCGTGTGATTGCATGGTTCCAACGTGAGATACACGGTAGATTTCGCTGCACGTTGACTTGCTCTTTGCAGCGCCTGTATCTCCGCGTGCGGACCACCGCATCGGCGATGATATCCCCAGCCGACGATCTCGTCTTGGGGCGTGACAACGACACATCCGACAAGTGGGTTGGGCTCGACCCCACCGTGCCCTCGCAGCGCCAGCCGCGCCGCCATCTGCATATATCGAAGATCACTATCGCGGCAACCGGTCATGAGCGTGCGACTGCCGCCTCGGCGCTCTTGGTTTGAAGGCGCGTGGAAACGAAAGTCAGCGCGGTCACGAGCACATCATCCTCTGCGCGACCAGCCTTATGTTTGTCCACGTACGAACAGATGAATTGCGGCCAATTCTGCGGTGATGGTTGGCTGTGCAGCACGTCACGAAGACTGTCGAGCCCGAGTTGGCTTCCCATGCGATCGCGAGCCTCGAACGCGCCATCGGTATAGGCGATGATCACATCGCCAGGCGAAAGCTCCATCGTTTTCTCCTCAGCCTCGAAATCTTCATCGGGAAGCGCTCCAAGGACGACCGTCGTCGCGGGCAATTGTCGCACCACGCCGTTGACGCCGCGGACAAATGCAGGCGGATGACCGGCACTGGCCCAACGCACTTCACCTGCGTAGGGATCGAGCTGTAAGGCGATGGCGGTAGCGTAGATGTTGTGCCGGGCCATTGTGAGGTTGATGTATCGATTCAGGAGTTGAATCACATCGGCGGGTTGAGCGCGGGGCGTCTCCGCACGGATTCGTTCCAACTCTCCATAGATACGATTCACGGTGAGCGCTGCCGCCAGTCCATGACCGGTGACGTCGATCAGCGCCAGATGGATGAGGCCCTCTGCGCCGATGTGTAGGTGCAGGAAATCACCGCCAAGTTCGCGCATGGGTAGGTAGGTGTACTGAAACTTGACGTACCCGTCATCATACTCAGTCGGGAAAAGCGCTTCATGGATCCCCCGAGCCTTGCTGAACTCTTGGCGCAAGGTCTTGAAGTGCCGACCGAGCATGGTGCTGCGGAAGGCACGGCTATGTCGTCGAAGTCGCCAACCACAGATGAGCAAGCCGGGGATGAGAATGCCGGGGCCGAAGATGACGGCAAGCACGCGAGAGTCCAGTTCTTCCGAACCTAAAAACAATGTGTATCCGGCCCATACCGCCATCAACGGTAGGATCGGGCGCAGTGATTCGCCGGGTGTCCAGGGTAGGAATAGACACGCGGTGAAATGCCAGAAGAAAATCGCCAGCAAGATGCTGGGGAAGACCTTCAGGTCGAACCAACCGGCCGCCAGCCAAGCCGCGAGCGAAACCGCGCCCATGGCCAGTATCATTCTCGCCAAACCGCCAAGGACAGCTTGGCGAGTTTCATAGTGGTCTCGTTCCAAAAAGAAGTAGGCGACAATGCTCAGCGCCAACATCGTGGTGACCGCTGTGAGGATGGCCCCGCCGCGATCGCCAGGCACTGTCGGGTTGAACATCGCCAAGATGCTTGCGGCCAGTTGGATGAGCCCCAGCGCGACGAACGTCATGCACAGGTAGCCGAAGCGGCGGCGCAGCCACGTCTCAAGCTCGTGCTCATATTCCCGCCGAAACAGAACCTGACTTGTATCGGGGCTCGTGGTCACAGTAGCCGGCCTCTGAACGTCGCATCGAAAGCACGTTGTTCGGAACTACGCGGCCGAGTTTTAGGTGCGGGCCAGAATCTCATCGCGAAGCCGATCCGGCATCAATCGGTACTCGCTGGGCTCCATCGAACTGGATGCTCGTCCTTGCGTCAAGCCTCGAAGGATCGTGGTGTAGCCGAACATCTCAGACAAAGGGACATCAGCAGTGATGATCCGGATATTGCCCCGAAGCTGGGTGTCTACGATCTGTCCGCGGCGACTGGCAAGATCACCGCTCACCGGGCCGAAGAACTCGTCAGGCGTCAAGACCGCCACCTTCATAATCGGTTCGAGTAGCGCCAGACCGGCTCGTGTACATGCCTCACGAAACGCCAGCGCACCAGCTTGCTCAAACGCTACTTGTGAAGAATCGACCTCGTGATGTGAGCCGTCGATCAGCTCAATCAGTACGTTGACGAGCGGATACCCCCCGAGGATTCCAGACTTCGCCGCGTTTTGAATGCCTGTTCGAACAGAGTTGATGTACTCCCTGGGGATTACTCCACCAGCAATCTTGTCGACGAAGACCACGCCATCGGTCATCATCAATTCCTGTCCCTGGGCCTCAGTCTTGGTAATTGGTCGGACATTCACCACGACATCACCGAATTGTCCGCGCCCGCCGGTTTGTTTGACGAATTTTCCGCGTACGTCTTGGGCAGCTCCGGTGATCGTCTCACGATAACTGACGCGAGGTGTTCCGACTCGCACGCCGATCTTGCGATCGCGCACCAGCTTGTGCTTGATGATCTCCAGGTGCAGTTCGCCCATTCCGGCAATGATCGTTTCGCCCGTTTCGTCGTTGTAACTAAAGTGGAAGGACGGATCTTCGCGATGGATCGTAGCCATGGCATCGGCAAGTCGGGTCTTGTCATCGTTGGTCTGCGGTTCGATCGACATCGTGATAACCGGTTCGGGAAAGTGAATCCGCTCCAAGAGAATCGGATCACTCGTATCACACAACGTATCCCCCGTCACGGAGTGCTTCGGTCCGATCACCGCGACGATCTGGCCGGCGCCCACGCTTTCCAGCGGCTCGCGATCTTTGGCGTGCATCTCGAAGATGCGAGAGATGATCTCTTTCTTGTTGTCGTTGGCGTTCAGAAGACGTGCGCCCTTTTGGATTCGCCCGGAGTACACGCGCATATAGGTGAGATCACCGTGTGTGTCGGATACGACCTTAAACACCAGCGCTGAGAATGGGGCATCCTCTGCGTGCGGGCGCGTGAGTTTTACATCATCTTTGCGAGGGTGAAGACCCTCGACCGGCTTCACTTCGGCGGGGTTTGGCAGATAGTCGATGACACCGTTAAGTACGCGTTGAATGCCGATGTTCCGAAGCGCTGCGCCGCAGAACACAGGCGTACAGCGCAGCTCGATCGTCCCCCTTCGCAGTGCAGCCTTGATCTGCGCCGTCGTGATCGAATCTTCATCCTCCAGGAAAATCTCAGCCAAGGTGTCGTCGAGATCCGTCGCTTCTTCGACCAACTTGTGGTGCCAGAGCTGCGCATCTTCAAGTAAGTGGTCCGGGATCGGACGCTGCTCGATACGTGCGCCAAGTTCGCTGGCATCGAAGTAGTACGCCTTCATCTCCAGAAGATCGATGATGCCCTCAAATTCATTGCCCGCTCCAATCGGTAGCTGCACGGCGATCGCGTTGGCGCCAAGTCGATCTCGAATCGAGTCGAAACTGAACTCGAAGTCCGCGCCAATCTTATCCATCTTGTTGATGAAACAAATCCGCGGGACGCTATATCGATCAGCTTGGCGCCAGACGGTTTCCGATTGCGCCTCAACGCCCTCCTTGCCATCAAAGACAGCCACCGCGCCGTCGAGGACGCGCAGTGATCGTTCGACTTCGATGGTGAAGTCGACATGGCCGGGCGTGTCGATCAGATTGACGGTATAGGTCTGCCCCTCGTATTCCCAGGGGCATGTGGTTGCCGCCGCTTGAATCGTAATCCCGCGCTCCTGCTCCTCCTCCAGGAAGTCCATCGTCGCGGTGCCCTCGTGAACCTCTCCCAGCTTGTAGTTGCGGCCGGTGTAGTACAACACACGCTCGGTGACGGTGGTCTTGCCGGCGTCGATGTGGGCGCAAATCCCGATGTTTCGAACTTTGGTCAAGTCAACAGCCATGGTGGTTCACGATCTAAAGCCCCGGGGCATCGCCCGGGATCAACGACGCACCGCCTTTACGCTAAGAAGAGGCGTTTGGGCAGCGCTGGATGGATTTCGGCAGGATTCCCCAACGGATTGAGCCCATGCGGCTCGCCAAGGGGGTTCGGTCCTGTTTCGTGCCCGACTTGCGCCGGGCCAGCGGGACCGTCTAGCGCAAGCGGGCGTTCTCAGCTTCGTCGAGCAACGGTCGTCTCCTTCCGCTGCGGGCCGCGATTGGCGACCCTGAGAATGCTCGCAACTCAGATTACCATCGGCAATCCAATGCCCATGGGACCGCCCATTGTAGATATCAGCGATCCCAAGTCAATGGGCCGACCGACCGGGCAGCACACCCCAAGGTTGACCCTAGAGCAGTTTCACTGAAGACGTAGCGGCTGCGTGCGCTAGTCATCGAACGCCACGATGAATTTGCCGGTCCCAACGGGGCGATCGGGGCGACTTCCGGTGGCACGGGCATCCTGCCCGTGCGACTTGTCATGGCGTGACATCTGCACG
>CBDUST010000263.1:0-6641 GCA_965369945.1 uncultured bacterium
GTCGAGCGCGGCGATGAGCTTGCCCAAGCGATGGACGACGAGCTTTGGTTTGACGCGGAGTATCGGCGACTGTTAGCAATCGGTCAGGCGACCGGCGAACTCGATTCACTGCTTGAGCGCATCGGCCAGCGTTATGCACGGCAAGCGAAACGCTTGATCGACCGACTCGCGGCTCTATTGGAGCCCTGTGTGATCCTCACCTTGGCCGTCTTGGTGGGCCTGGTCGTCATGGCCGCCATCCTTCCTTTGTTGCGATTGCAGGAGGTGTTGTGATGGGAAGAAGGCATCAAGGCATCGAGGCATCAAGGCATCAAGGGAAGAGGTGGCGAAGAGACTGGCGCGGGATGACGCTGGTGGAGATACTGGCAGTCGTTGTCATCCTCGGTTTGATTGCCGGGACGTTGTTGGTCGGTTTCTCGGGGTCGTTCGGAAAGGCCAAGCACGAACTGGCCAAGAGCGGCATCGGCATCGTTGCCACGCAGTTGGAAAAGTACCGCTTGGAGCACAGTGCTTGGCCCACCAACGATCAGGGATTGTCGGTGCTCTCAGATGGACAGGCGCAGCCCACCGATTCCTACTACCTCAACCCCGGTCAGCTTCGGGACCCGTGGGACCGTATCTATCTCTATGTGACGCCCGGTCCCGATGGACACCCATACGAGATCATCTCCTACGGCGCAGATGGCCAGCTGGGCGGCGAGGCGGAGAACGCGGATATCACCTCAGTCAACCTTAGAGGCACAGATCAATGACCGGCCGGTGTGCTAACACAAGACACATGACATCAAGGAGCTTCACACTCATCGAGCTGCTGGCCGTGATCGTCATCATCTCACTGACCACCGGCATCGCGGTCGTCAGCATCGCAACGACCAGCGAGAGCGCGCAACTTCATGCTACCGTCGCACGATGGCGCGATCTGGACGCTCGCGCTCGCATCTTTGCCCGCAGCCTCGGCCCGGTCACCATGCGCCTCAAACGAGAATCGCAGGCCCTGCAGCTTCGCCAAGACTCCTCGGGCGAACTCCTGGCCCAGTTGCATCTGCCCGAGGACCTCGGGTTGCATCTCACGTCCGAAGATCCGTCCCACGCCATCGTCTTTGACCGACTCGGCCACAGCCCGGACTACGACGTCAAACTTCTCACAAGAAACCGAACAATACACTGGCACGTTTGCGGACTGACTGGCTGCATCACGGAGCTGCATCCATGACGCCTCGCCGCGGTCTAACGTTGCTGGAAGTCCTTGCAGCCACCGTCCTGCTAACGATGATCGCAGCAGTATGTATGCCGCTTCTTCGACAGGCGATACGTCATCTGCACGAGCCGGACGCAACCGTGTCGATCTTTGACCTCGCACAGTTCGCCGATGGTCTTGTCGCCGATCCATCTGAATTCGACGTCGAATCAGTTCAATCGGTAGCCGGAGAGCTTCAACTCCCTTGGCCACAGCATCCGGATCGTCCCGCCGTCATCGTGCACCGTCTGAATGCCATCGATCCCTATACCGATCACGCTTGGCTGAGCTTCACCTGCGGCAACAATACCGTCTTTCGGTGGATTGCCCTTGAGGTAAATCAGCTACAGGAATTTCCGCCATGAGGCGTGGCCTGACGATGATCGAGCTACTGGTTTCCTTGGGCATCTTCAGCGCTGTGACGCTGAGCACGGTTGCGTGGACTCAGAGCGCGGTGCGGGCAACCAGACTCGCCGAACCCATGAGGTTCAGCGCCGCCGCCGACGCGGTGCTGCAACTGATCCACGATGACCTGGCGACGGGGGATTTCGAAGTCGACGGATCCCGACGCCGCGACCAGGAGTCGCCGCGGGTGACCATCGTTGAAGGATCGCTTCGAATCCAAACCCGCGCCGTGAACTTCAGCACCGTCGCTGGGCCTGTCACCCACCACTACACGCTCGATCGGGCCACCGACGAGTTGCAACTGCGCGAAGAGAATGCCACGGGGCGGGAGGATAGCCGGATCCTGCTCGATCAGGTTCGTGACTGGGACTGCGCGATCGACGACGAGAACAACGTTCTAACGGTTCTAATCACCTCGATCGTCGGTCGAGGCCTCTCAAGGAGCTATCACTTGCCATGACGACTCGAGACGTTCCAACCAGGCGAGGGGTTGCCTTTCTCATCGTTCTCGCCACGCTCGTCGTGGTCGTCACGGCTTCAGTGACATTGGCGAGCGTCGCCTCGACCATCAAGGTGCGGCGTACACTGGATCACGCCGCCCTGATCGCAGATGACCTGTTGCCCGCGGCTGAGGCGCCAATCGTGACCTGGCTCGAAGCCGAATCATCACAGGTCGTTCTTCCTCCGGACGTGACGACGCCCCGCGTTGAGATTCTGCATGATGCCTGGCACGTCGGCGAACTGGTCTGCCGTCTGGATATCTCCGGCTGGGACCAGTGCGGCATGATTCCGATTCCCTATGCCCGAGCCGGCTCGCCTCTGCGCATGGCGCTACCTGAAGTCGTACGAGCATCTGTAGATCGAGTGAAGATCGACCGCGATCAGCAGCCGGGCCTTGACCTGTTTCCAATGAAACTCATAGCGGGGGAGAACCTTGACGTCTTCCCGCGCCCGCGTTCATCGGACCCGCTCGTCTTTGCTGATGACTTCAACCCTTGGGATGCGGACAGCGCCGAATGGTCACCTGGGCTGTTGCCGCCCTCTCCAACCTCACCGGCAATCGGCGCTCTTCTTTCGACGCACACCTACAACCGAATCAACGTCAACACCGCGCCCCCGGAAGTCGTCGAACAAGCGTTACGGGCGGCTGGACGAGGAGGAATCGAGTTCATCCTTGCAACTCGCGGTGAAGGCCGCGCGGTCTCGCTCGGCGATCTCCCTGGAGGGTCCGATCCAAATCGAGCGGCTCTCTGGATCACCGGTACAAGCACCGCCTGGGCCTTCCGCATCGATATCCGCGTCGGAACGCTCCGCCGCTCATGGTGGGCCGTGTACGTTAGGTCCCGTTCAACCTGGGAGTGTGTACAACGCCTTGCCATTACCGAGTGATCCAATCCGAAGATTGACTCGATTATTGCGCCTCACGTGGTTCTTTGGCTGCACGCTTATCGCGCTATGCGCACTGTGGGCCTGGCGGCCGCAGGAACAACCCGAGCGCAGTGGGAGTCCTTTCGACCTTCAGGCCCCGACGCTCCTACTGCTCGAGGATGAACAGCAACTCGTCGATCAAAGTGCCTTCATAGCTCGCCTCTGGAATCCACCTCCCCCGGAAGCGCGCGATCGTCGCCTGGCTGAGCAGTCAGCCCCGCCACCCAAGCCACCGCGCTTACAACTCATCGGAATAACTGATGACGGGCGGAAGCTACGTGCCGCGCTATACGATCCCGACACAGATCGCTTGCTCATTGTCGCGTCTGGTGACCACGTCAAAAGGCACACAGTCACGATCACGCCCGATGCCGTCGAACTGGCCGATGGACAAGTCACTCATCGACTGGCCTTGCGAAAGGATGGATCGTGATCGCACCGACCTCCCATGATGCGCTGCACCTGCGCTGGCCGGCCGAGCGCTTCTACTGGGCGATTCTCGATACCTCATCCGTGCCCGTGACCGTACGCAGCCGACGAGAGCGACTGGGCTACCTCTTTGAGAGTGTCCTGCCCGGTGTGGCGATTGAACAGGTCCAGACCGTCTACCAGCGCCTACCTGGTGACGGCAAGCGCACACTCGCCTGCGGATTACCGAAGAACGTACTTAAAGACGATGTCGATCCATCTGCCGTGACACTCACACCAGATTCGGCGCCGGGTTTCCTTGACGGACAAGTCGATCTAGCAAGGCTCAATCTGCTGACCGGATCATTCCTCCCACAACCTGTCCGACACCTTCGTCGACGCTGGTTGCTACACATCTGCCTGCTCTTCACACTCTGCGCCGCCCTGCTCATCGTCGGCTTGGAACGCCGCAGCAGCCTTCATCGCGGCACCATGAACGATTTGACAGCCGCTCACGACACAATCATCAAACACGTGTTGGGGTCCGACGCTCCACTTCCGGGGGCGGGGGCGCTTCCGGGGACGGGGGAGTTGCGGCTCATAGCACAGCGGCGAAGGCTCGAACAGACGCGGAGTGACGATTTGCCAGTTAGTTCGGTCGGCAACGCCGCGGCAATCCTCGCTCAACTGCTTGCACTGTGGCCGCAAGATCTTCATACACAGACCCAGTCAATATCGATCACCACCAGTTCGATCACGGTCCGTGCATCGGTACCCACCATGTCCGACGCCCAGACACTGGCGGATGCATTTGCGTCGATGAATGGCTGGCGTTTGCAGCAACCACAGTCCGAAGCGCGGCGCGACCGTGTCGACGTAACACTGCACTTAGAGCCGAATCAGGAGCTTCGGAACTGATGATGAGCCGATCCACTGTGATCGTTGGGATTTGGCTTGGGGCGCTTTGCATACCGATTGTTGTCAGCACCGGTCGCCTCAGCGACGCGCGGATGCAGCATAATGCCGCACTCGCCGCACAGCAGCGTGTCATCGACGAAGCGCAGCAGATCGTCCAACTGCGTTCCAAACAACAGCGGATCGCTGAACACAAACGGCCTGAACAGGATGTCATCGCCAGAGTCAACGCAACGCTTGCTGAAGCAGGCATCCCGCCCGAGCGTTTCGGGGGACTCCGGCCGGAATCCGATGGAGCGCTCCCCGACTCCGCCTACCGCCGTCAGTCGGTTCGGATCAGTCTCGACGATCTGTCCATCACCGACCTCGGCGCGTTCCTCAGTCAATGGTCTCGGACGCAACAGCTCTGGACGCCGACGCGCCTTGAGCTCTCTCACGCCCGCAGCAAGATCGACGATGACCGCTACAACGTCGTCATTCTCATTACCGCGACATATCTCGCCAATGGATGACTCCAATGAGACCCGTATTTGTACTACTATTTTCCGTTGTATTCGTCGTTGCCGGGTGTGCGCATCCGGCTCCCAGCCCCTACCAAACGCCAAGCGGGGCCGCGCGCAATCCGCTCAAGGCCCAACAACTCACACAAGAAGCGGCCAAGCTCATCGACACCGATCCAGAAAGAGCCGAACGTTTGCTGCGCGACGCGCTGACAGCTGATCTTCATTACGGACCTGCACACAATGACTTGGGCGTCATCTACCTTGCCAACGGCCAACTCTATGAAGCCGCGCACGAGTTTGAATGGGCGCGAAAGCTCATGCCCGGCCACCCCGACCCCCGGATGAATCTCGCACTGACGCTCGAACGCGCCGGCCGCATAGACGAAGCGATGGCAACGTACGACACCGCGCTGGAGGTGTATCCCAATCACCTACCCACGATCCAGGCTCTTGCGCGCCTTCAATTGCGCCGCGGTCGCCCTGACGACCGTACCCCAGGATTCCTCAAGGAAATTGCTCTCCGAAGTGATGCCGAGTGGCAACGATGGGCGCGCCAGCAGATGACGCGTCGGTCGCCCTGAGTATCACGGATAGCCTCGTAGGACATAATGCCCCTTCTCGGACCTTCCCTCAGCCATCACATCTTCCCTGCTCAACCCTCAGCCCGATCACCGAATTTGACTGGGCCTGGACCGTCGCTACGATCGAAAGTAGCAATGCCAAGATCAACGTCGCCATTCAAGCGTGCACCTCTGGACCAAGCCTCATTCGGACTCTTCGGCGTGATCTTCGTCTATGACAACGCAGGCCGGAGCTGGCAGGCTGAGTACCTCCGATCCATAACGCCACTGCAGACCGAAGTCCTCCAGGAGATCCGACTCGCCACGCTCTGGGCGATCGAACGACAGGATCGAGAATATGTGTCCTATGTGGATGCCATGACGTGGTTTGACACCACCACTCGTCCCAAGCGCCTCTCAGCCCGTCGGATACCCGAGATGCGTTTGCTCGGTCGGCTTATGCGATCACTGGCAAGCAAGCGAGAGGATCATTTGGCGATCAAAGATCTCGCCGAGGAACCGTCGCTTCAACACGTCGTCACACAGCACAAGTGGGACGATTCGAAGTTCACGATCGACCAGGTCAATACAGTGCCTCGAACGGATCTTTCGAGAATCGGTCGAACACGGCAGGGAAAGCACCGTCTCATAGAGCCCACCATGTACCGTCTCTTTCGAGTACCGATGGGTGATGCCGGCGGCTCACTGAAGGACATCGACGTGGATCGCCTGCTGGTACTCAGTCTGCTCGTTCAAATTCGATGCGATCTGGAACTCCTCCACGAAACAGGTTTTCGTCGTCTGCGCCGCTGTGAGCGCAAACGATGCAAAGCTTGGTATACATCCAAGTCCATGGGCCAGCAGATCAAATTCTGCTGTGACGTTTGCCGAGCCAGTGACTATCGCGAATCCAGAACCACAACCAAGCCGCGCTCCAGAGCGCCGCAACGCCAGCGATGACCGTTTTCTTTATTTACTCTATGTGCTACGAACGATCGCAGCATTTGCAAGGAAGCATAACATGCGAATCAAAACCATCGCGATCCAGAATATCAACCCCGCGCCCTACAACCCCCGGATCGATCTCAAGCCTGGCAATCCGGAATACGAAAGACTCAAGCGGAGCGTCGAGGATTTCGGCTGTGTCGAACCACTTGTGTGGAACAAGCGCAGTGGCAATCTTGT
>CBDUST010000264.1:0-6616 GCA_965369945.1 uncultured bacterium
TGGAGTACGGCTACGATTTCACCGCCACCAGCTACCACATTCTGACCATTGATGGGTCTTTGGGACGCGACACGCTGGGCAGCGCCCAATAGACCGTCCCGACGCCATTTTGAATCGACCCCACAACAGCTGCGCCACCCGGCGCAGCTTTTTTTTTAGCTCACTGGGTAAACGACACATGACTGTCCGAGTCCGGCTCGGCCGCTTCTTGCGGTACTCTACTTCAGCGATTCAGTTGGTCAGGAGAGCGCCTTGATTTGCCCACAATGTTGCGGCTTCGATGACCTTTTCAACGCGAAGGTGATCGCGCGCCAGTTGCGCCGCTATCGCACCAAGGGTCCGCTCAAAACCACGCAATTACTTATCGACGCCTTACGATCTCACGGCACAGCGGATCAGACACTCCTGGATATTGGAGGCGGCATTGGCGCGATTCAACACGAGCTAATCAAGGACGGCATAACGAGCGTGGTAAGCGTGGAGGGGTCCGCTGCCTCAATCAGCGCGGCACGCGAAGAAGCAACGCAGCAAGGATACGCCGATCGCACACAGTATCATCATGCTGACTTCGTAGACGTAGCGGACGAGATCGAGTCGGCCGACATCGTCACGCTCGATCGTGTGATCTGCTGTTATCCCGATATGAAGGAGCTCGTCGGACAGTCGGCCGAAAAAACGCAGCGACTCTACGGGCTTGTCTATCCGCGCAGTACCGCCTTGGTGCGGATCATGGGACCCATAATGAACCTGATCCACCGGCTACGACGTATCGCGTTTCGTGTCTATCTGCATCGCCCCGATGAGATCGACAAGGCTGTGCGCGCCGCCGGCCTGCGTTTGCAAAGTGAGCAGCGAACGTTGATTTGGCATGTCGCGGTCTACACCCGAGACGACTAGACCGCTGCGATAATTCACCTGTGGTCTCGTCCGCTATCATCACCCCATGACCACTGATTCGTCTGAGAAACAAATGCGACCGGCCTCACTGGTGATCCACGGCGGGCAACGACCGGACCCTTCGACCGGCGCGGTCATGCCCCCGATCTCGCTGGCCAGCACCTATTTCCAGGAATCGCCCGGCGTCAACCAAGGATTCGAGTACTCACGCAGTCACAATCCGACGCGGTATGCGCTGGAGCGCTGCATCGCGCGGCTGGAAGGTTCGAGACTCACCGAAGACGAGGATGTGTCCTACGGCGGGTTCGCTTTCGCCTCGGGACTCGCCTCCATCGCCACCACGCTGGAATTGCTCGACACAAACGATCAGGTCATCGCCATGGATGACTTGTATGGCGGAACCTATCGACTGCTCACCAACGTCCGCCATCGCTCGCAAGGTCTGCAAGTAGAGTATGTCGACATGTCCGACTTGGAGGTGCTCCGGAAGGCGATCACTCCCGGGTTGACCAAGATGATCTGGGTCGAAACGCCAACGAACCCGCTGATGAAGTTGGTCGACTTGGCCGGCGTGTCCCAAATTGCCAATGAGCACGACGTATTGACGGTTTGTGACAGCACGTTCGCCACGCCGATGTTGCAACGCCCGTTGGAGCATGGATTCGACATCGTCATGCACTCAGCCACGAAATATCTCGGCGGGCACAGTGATGCGATTGCCGGGTTATTGGTTACGAACCGTGCTGACCTCGCCGAGCGCCTGCGCTTCCTACAGAACGCGATCGGATCCATCCTTGGGCCCTTCGATTCGTACATGGTGTTGCGCGGGATCAAGACGCTCGCTCTGCGGATGCGCCAACATTGCGAAAATGGATCCAGAATTGCGCAATGGCTCGAACAACATCCGAAGATAGAGCGCGTGGCGTATCCCGGCTTGGCCGACCACCCGCAGCACGAGCTTGCCAAGCGACAGATGAGATTGTGCGGCACCCCCACCGGCGGCGGGATGGTCACCATGTTCATCCAAGGCGGACTCGATGAATCACGCCGATTCCTGGAGAACGTCAGAGTCTTCGCACTGGCTGAATCGCTCGGCGGCGTCGAGTCGCTGGTCGATCATCCGGCGATCATGACGCATGCGTCGGTACCCAAAGCTCAGCGTGAAACGCTGGGCATCACCGACAACCTTGTGCGTCTCTCCGTCGGCATCGAGGACTGCGAAGATTTGATCGCTGATCTCGATAACGCGCTGTCCGCAGTCTGACCGGAAGCCGGACCTGACGAGTCCGCGAGGAAGGTCCGGGTCGCAGTACAAGGACCGCTCACTCCCCAACAACCCGCGTCTTCCTCGAAGACTCGTCAGACACGGCTCCCGGCAACTCATCGGCTATCCTCCTCACATGACCGGCCTGCAACTGGACTACGCAAACTGCCTCAGCGACCGCGTCGGCGAACACGGGCTTGATCCAAGCGCGATCGAAGCAGCGAAGCCATTGATCGCCCAGCTCACACAGCGCCTCGAAAGTACCAAAGGAACCGGCTGTGAATGCTGGCGTTCACTTCCATTCGACCCGATGCGAACCGAACACATCGGCGCTGTAAACGCACTCGTCACGAGACTGCGCGATTCCACCAAACACCTCATCGTCCTCGGCATCGGTGGTAGCGCCCTGGGCAACATCGCGCTTCATGCGGCGCTCAACCCCCACACCTACAACCTTCTTCCACGAGATCAGCGCCACGGCCCACGCCTCTACGTGCTGGACAACATCGATCCGCAGTTCGTCAGCTCAACACTTGATTTTGTCCGTCGCGATGATCCGAACTTTGCGCGAACCGTCGTCAACGTGATCAGTAAATCAGGGGAAACAGCGGAGACGGCTGCGCAATTCATGGTCCTGCGCTCGATGCTCAAAACAGCGCTTTCCGATTCACACCGAAAGCACATCGTCGCCATCACCGACCCCCGGAAGGGGACGATGCGCGCGATCTGCGATAATGAGGGTTATGCGACATTGCCTGTGCCGGACGGCGTGGGTGGGCGGTTCAGCATTCTGTCGCCGGTCGGTCTTTTCAGCGCCGCGATGACCGGGATCGATATTGCATCGCTCCTGGACGGTGCAGCTGCGATGGATCAGCGATGCTGTAGTCCGTCGCTTACCCACAATCCCGCTGCGATGCTCGCTTGGCTGCTGATCGAACTGGCCCGACGCGGCAAGACGAATCATGTGCTTATGCCCTACTGCAACGCACTGTACTCACTGGCAGATTGGTTTCGACAACTCTGGGCCGAATCGCTGGGCAAGCGCGTTGATCTGGATGGCAGCGAAGTCTTTGCCGGCGCAACCCCAATCAAAGCCCTTGGAACGACCGATCAACACAGTCAGATTCAGCTTTATCGCGAAGGCCCAAACGATAAAGTCATCGGGTTCGTTGACGTTGAGCGCTTCGATACCGATGTTGAGATCCCGTCGGATTTGGACGTGGAAAACCTTGCGTACTTGCACGGCTCGACGCTGGGCCAACTGCTCGCTGCGGAGAAGCGCGCGACTGAGTTTGCGCTCGTCGAATCGCAGCGACCCAACTTCACGATCACGTTCCCACGGCTCGACGCTTACCACGTGGGCCAGTTTATTCAACTGTGGGAGATCGCCACAGCCTATGCAGCGCTGATGCTGAATATCAACGCCTACGATCAACCAGCCGTCGAAACCGGCAAGGTCGCAACTTTCGGCCTGATGGGGCGCTCCGGCTACGGCGAATGGCAACAAACGGTCAGCGATCGCCTGAGCGCCTCCGACCGGATCATTTAGCGCTAACCAACGGTGTTCTCACGGCGGCGCGCTGCTGCGATACACATTCCAGCACCGCATCGGCGACTACTTGCGGTCGCACTGCCTCGTGATCCCAAGCGATGCAACGATCGAATCCCTTGGGGCACCGTTGACCGACTTCATGGCACGGCGCGCAAGCCGTGCCGCTGCTCAGAGGCGTGACATTGTCATACAGCGCGACATGAGCCGGACTGGTCGGCGCGAACAGGGCGACTGTGGGACGACCCATCGCCCCCGCCAGGTGCAGGATCATCGAATCATGACCAACGATCGCGGTCATGGCGCGCAGCCACACCGCCAGGTCCAGTACGGTCTTGGTTTTCCCGCGAAGGTCGGTAATCATTGGCGGTGATTCCGGGAGAACCCACGCCGGATCAGGCCGTCCCAAGAGCACGCAACCGATGCCGCGCTCCACCAACAGGCTGACGAGTTCCCTGAGCATCGGCGCCGGATAGCAGCGGTACATCTTGCCTTCACCCACAGCCAAACCCACCATCGGCGTCGCTGACTCATCGGGGTCCACCGCGTCGGCCCCTTCAGGCAGATTCAACTGGAACGACCGGTCCGTCAGCTCGATGCCCAACGCCGCGGCGAAGACCTCCGGCAGTGGCCGATTCGGTTGTTGCCCGGTCTCATACACCGCTTCCAGTGTGAGAAAATGTTCGTACCGCCGCCACGCCTCTAGCCGTAGAGGATACGTGCGCACAGACTGAACATGCCCAAAGAGCGCCAACACCTCAGCCGGACCCGGCGTAGTGGAGGCATCGATCACCAGTTGCGGATGCTGTCGGCGGATACTGGCCAGCACCGGCCCCATCGAGATCGCTTCGCTGAGCCCTCCGATAAACGGCACCAGAAGCTGTCCGCTACACGTTTGTCTTGGGTTGAACCTCGCCGGTACGTCCGGCAGCGCCTCCACACGCTTCCACACACCCGCTTGCAGCCCGCTGTCCACCTCAGCATCGTGCATCACATATCGCAGCCCTGAACGCAATGTGATGGTGTGGCGCCCCTTCTCGACGGGAACCGTGATCGTTTTGCCAACACCTACAACCTGCATCGCGGCCCTCGTGTACTGCCCTTTGACGCGACTCCGATTAGCGCCGCGCGTCCGTCGGCTTATCGGTCGATCGCAAAGCGCGGCGTGAAAGGGCTGGTGGGACCAAAAAAGAAAGCGACGACCGGGGAGGACCGGTCGCCGCTTTGGGCGTCAGGATGGGTTGCTGCTAACTTACTGGAGCAGCTGGAGGACGGATTGCGGCTGAGCGTTGGCGATGATCAACGACTGCGTCGCAGCCTGTGATAGGATCTGTCGCCGCGTCAGTTCCGCAGTCTCGACCGCGAAGTCGGCGTCACGGATGGTGGACTCGGCCGCGGCCGTGTTCTCCAACGTCGAACCGAGGCTGGCGATCGTCGATCCGACGACGTTCTTCTGGAACGCACCGAGTCGGCCTCGCAGGCTCGAAACCTGCTTGATGGCCTCATCGACGACCTTCTGGGCGGCCGCCAGGTCACCGTTGACCACGTTGTTGTCTCCGCCGGACTTGAGGGCGGAAAGGAAGCCGACGCTCGCCCTGCCCAGGTTACCGGTCGTCACCGTCTCGATACCGATCGACACCTTGCCGGCCAGGTTGACATCGGGCGAGAGGTTGAAGTTGGCTCCGCCGCCGGTGATCGTGAAGGTCGTGTTGCCGTTGGTCTTGTTCAACGCGCTGGTGCCGTTGATGCTGATCGCAACGTCAAAGCCACCACTGGAAACTCTCGCATTTAGGCCGTCCGTAGTGGCCGAGATGCCGTTGATCAGGACTGTCCCGTCCCGACCTAGGTCTTTGAGGTCGTCTGTGGCGGTACCTCCTGTCTCGGCACTATGTATGTAGTCTTTGTTGGCTGGGGCATCGAGTTCCTTGATCCGTACGAACTCCGTCGATCCAAAGTTTAGAGATCGAAACTCAACCCGAGCCGCGTTGCCGGCAGCGCCGGCAGCGGAGACGCCGATCGCATCCTTAAAGGAGTTGATCGCCGTGATGATGGATGCCTGCGACGATCCGGAGGCGAAGGTGAACTGCTGCACACCCTCGTTGCCGGTCACTTCGATCGTAATACCACCCTCACCGCCGCCATTGAACGTGCCGCCGGTGGAAAGGAACACGCCCGCCGTCTGAGCCGAGACCAGCGTCGTGACGGACACTTCCAAGGTCGCGTCTTTGGCGAGCTTGGCGGAGTTGATCGTCACATCGGTCAGCAGCGACTTCGTCACGCCCGAAGTCGTGTAGTCGAAGTTGCCGTTGAGCAGCTTGATACCTTGGAAGCTGGTGGCGTTGGCCAGACGATCGATCGTTTGCAGGATCGAGTCGATCTGCAACTGATTCGCGTCTTTCTCTTCCTTGGAAGTACCGGCTTCGTTGGCGGACTTGCCGACCAGGCTCTGCAATTCGACCAGCAGGCTGCTGATCTCTTGCAAACCGCCCTCAGCGACGTTGACCACCTGCTCGGCACGCTGAGCGTTACCGATGGCCGCGCTGATCGCGTTCATGCTCGCTCGGAGGTTCTCCGACGCGATCAATCCCGCAGGATCGTCTTTACCACGGTTAATGCGAAGACCAGTGCTCAGCCGTTCAAGGCTGGTCACCAAGGCCTTGTTCTGGAAAGCCAGCACTCGCTGGGCGATCATTGCAGGTACGTTTGTGTTAATCGATGTCATTGTGTCCTCCTTGGACCCGCGTAAAGGGCTGTCTTGGCCGTTTGCGGAGCCCGACTTTGTCCCATCCTGATTTAGGTCCAACCCCAGTTTGAGGATTTATGCGGTGTGTTACGGCCCCTGTGATCTCGACAACCGGCCTGGCGCAATGCGCCAACCTATTCCGGCTCGATGGTTCAGTATCGTC
>CBDUST010000265.1:0-6604 GCA_965369945.1 uncultured bacterium
GATCGGCCGAGCTCCGACGCCGCGTTGAATCTCATATGTGCTGTCAAGACTGCTGCCCAGAGCGACATTGCAGAAGTGATCGTCTGCATGTTTGGGCCCACATCAGACGAATACTGCTTGATCCACCGTGGTACGCGCGTACGCAAAATGCACTCGAGTTATCGCTCCACCTTTCGAACGATCGGTGATATTCCTTTGGCGATGATCGATCAGAAGTCGATCACATCATTCCGCGACGATTACAAGCGGCGGCGCAGCGATCGTAGCGTAAAGATCAACGCAGCGTATAGCGACGAAGCGACGTTGCTGTACTATTACCCGGGGATGAAGCCGGATGTGATGGAAGGAATGGTTGACAGCGGTTACCGCGGCATCGTGATTGCGGGCACCGGGTTGGGGCATGTCAATAAGGCAACCTATCGCGCATTGCAGTACGCCAAGGATAGAGGCGTGCATGTGTATATGACGGTGCAAACGCTCTGGGGGTTTGTGGGGATGTATGTCTACGAGACGGGGCGTGAGATGATGGAGCTTGGTGTTGTTCCCCTGGCGAACATGCTGCCGGAGGTCGCGTTCGTCAAATTGTCATGGGCGTTGGGGCATAGCAACGATCGCGAAGAGGTCAAGCGTCTGATGCTCACGACGATCGGCGACGAGATCACTGAACGCGAACCGTATAATGGTTATCTCATATATCAAGGCGCGGTTCCGGAAATTCAGGAGTTTCTGAAGAGCACCAAGCGTTAGGTTTCATTCAGCATTGTTGTCGATCTGGGGCACGAGAGGAAAGAAGATGCGAACGATTGTTATTCGTGCACTTGCTGGAATAATGTGCGTAACGAGCGTTGCGACGGCGAGCCAGGTGACTGATGGCGCCTCATCGGCGATCGCCGATCAATATCGAGAGGCGGCTGAGCGGATTATCGAAGCAACACTCGCTCAGAACGACGGCTACATGAAGCTCCAGGAACTGTGCGATGGAATCGGTCATCGCCTCAGCGGTTCACCACAGCTGGATCAAGCAATTCAGTGGGCCGCAGATGCTTTGCGACAGGATGGACAGGACAACGTGCGGATCGAGAAGGTGATGGTGCCACACTGGGTTCGAGGTAGTGAATCGTTGATGATGATTCGACCGCGTCGAGCACCGATTGCCATGCTCGGACTTGGCGGATCAGTTGGAACACCAAGTGAAGGAATGACAGCTCAGGTGGTTGTTGTCGCGAATGAAGAAGAGCTGGAGGCCCTCGGCGAAGGTGCGCGTGGAAAGATCGTCCTCTTCAACAATCCGATGCCGGATTACGATCCCGAGCAGGGCTCAGGCTACGGAACGACAGTTCGTTTCCGATCGAATGGTGCTCGCCTCGCTTCGGAGCAAGGAGCGGTCGCGTGTCTCGTTCGATCAGTGACGGCACATAGTCTGCGTTCACCGCATACTGGTGCGATGCGCTACGGTGATGCAGCGATCAAGATCCCTGCTGCGGCGGTATCGACGGAGGATGCCGCCATGATGGCGCGCTTACAGGCGCGCGGTGTACCTGTAATCGTCACGTTGAAGATGGACGCCCAAACGCTCGATCCTGCTCCGTCGGGAAATGTGATCGGCGAGTTGCGCGGTTCGACAAATCCCGACGAGATCGTCGTCATTGGCGGACACCTCGACTCTTGGGACGTGGGACAGGGTGCACATGATGATGGCACCGGTTGCGTTATGGCCATGGAGGCGATCAACGTCCTCCGTCGCCTTGACATGATTCCACGTCGAACGATCCGGGTCGTGTTGTGGACGAACGAAGAAAACGGCTTGGCGGGTGGTCGACAGTACGCAAAGGACCACGCTGACGAACTGGCCAGCCACGTCGCCGCCATCGAATCAGACTCGGGCGGTTATCGACCGACCGGTTATTCGATCCAATGCGCCGATGAGGTGAAACAGTCGACCGCAGCAGAGCAAATGCGCGACATTGCGCGCCTGTTTCTATCCTTGGGCGCGAACGATGTGCAGACCGGCCATGCGGGTGCTGATGTCGGACCGATGAGAGACGCCGGCGTCGTTCTCATGGGTCATGAGGTAGAAGGCTCGAAGTACTTCGACTACCACCACTCGCACGCGGACACTGTGGACAAGGTAGACCCTGACGATTTCTCGCGGAACATTGCGGTCATGGCGACCGTCGCGTACATCCTTGCAGATATGCCTCAACGCATCGGTCAAACCGCGCCGAACTAGCTCATCGCACCGCACGTTGAACTCCTTACAATATGTAGTGTGGACGTTCACAGCGCAGTCGCCGTTTCACGTCGGGCTATGCTCACATCGGTCGCCGCAGCAGGCGCAGGCTTCGCCCTATGGCCTTACCAGCCACGCGCCGCAAAGGACGTTCCTCCCGGGCGCATCGTGCTGAACTATTGGGAGAAGTGGACCGGCGTTGAGGGTCAGGCGCTACAGCGCATCGTCGATCAATTCAACGGTTCGCAGAATCGAATCTGGGTGAATCGAGTTCCCGTCAGTGACATTGTCGCCAAGTCCATGGTCGCCATCGGTGGGGGAGATCCACCCGACCTCATCGGTCTGTTTAACTTCAACATCCCGCTCTTCGCCGAGGCAGGCGCAATCATCCCGCTCAATGCTTTCGGATCGGCCCAGAGCCTGCAAGCCGAACATTATGCACCGGCGGTTTGGCGGATGTTGACTTACGAAAGCCAACTGTGGGCAGGCGTTACGACGTGCTATAGCCTCGCGCTCTACTACAACCGCAAGCAGTATCGAGAAGTTGGGCTTGATCCCGATCGCCCGCCGCGCACCGTCTCCGAGCTCGACCGCTACGCTAAGACACTCACGAGCTATAAGAAGGACGGTCATCTGGACCGCGCAGGATTCATGCCCAACATTCCCAGTTGGTGGGCGTACTTCTGGCCGGTAATGTTCGGTGGGTCCTTCTATGACAAGCAAACGAACCAGGCGACGCTTCTAACACCGGAGAATATCGCTGCGTATCGATGGGTCGCTGAATACCCCAGGAGATATGGTCGCTTGGCGACGCAGTCATTCGGCGCTGGGTTCAGCCGCAGCTTCCACTCGCCCCAAGATCCGTTCTTGCTCGGGCAGGTGGCGATGATTATTCAAGGTCCGTGGATTGCGAACTTCATTCGGCAGTACGCACCCGACTTTGATTATGGATGTGCGCCGGCTCCAGTTATCGATGAGCTCTTTGATCCGGCGCAGCCTCGCGGTCTACTCGAATCGGACGTGTTGGTTATTCCCAAGGGCTGTCCACATCCAGATGAAGCGTTTGAGTTTCTGCTTTTTACACAGCGGCAAGAAGTGCAAGAGCAGTTGGCGACCGATCACTGTAAACCCTCGCCTTTGCGCGACGTCTCATCTAGTTTCATGCGTGATCACCCCAACGATTACGTGGCTATACATGACGCGATAGTGAAGAGCGTAGCAGTTCATGTCGCACCGCAGACACGTGTATGGAAACAATATGCAGACCGAATCGGAAGTGCCTTCGATTCGATTTGGGCTGGCGCGGACGTGAATACCGAGCTTCAATCTGTGCAGAACCGTGTGCAGCAACTTCTCGACCGGGCGTCAATGCGACGCCGACAGCGAGAGAGCGCGGTTGGAGCCGGAGCATGAGCACCGTATCCCAGCGTTCACATACGCTCCGCGGGCTTGTGTGGATCAGTCCCTGGATCGTCGGGTTCGTTCTCTTCATGCTTGCGCCGATGGGCGTAAGTCTTTATTACAGCCTTACCGACTACTCGCTGCTCGAACCGCCCATTCCCATCGGACTGGCGAACTATCGCGAATTGGCCAACGATGATGTCTTCTGGATAACGGTTCGCAACACCGGCTTGTATGCGCTGTTTTCGGTCGTACTCGGAACGATTCTCACGATAGGCTTGGCGTCAATCCTAACTGGTAACCGCCGTGGTGTCGGGTTGGTTCGCGCCGTGGTATTCCTGCCGACACTTGTGCCATTGGTCGCCGCTGCTCTGGCATGGATGTGGATGTATAACGGCGAGGCTGGGTTGATCAACACGTTGCTGCGGCGAATCGGCATTGATGGTCCCAACTGGTTGGGCGATCGTCGTTGGGCGATGTCGGCGTTAGTAATGATGAGCCTTTGGCAGGTGGGCGGGGCGGTCGTCATCTGCCTTGCCGCGATGCAGGATGTTCCCCCGTCGTTGTACCAAGCCGTGAGTATCGACGGGGCCGGCCCGGTCCGTCGATTCTGGCACGTGACACTTCCCATGATTTCGCCGGCGGTATTGTTCAACGTGATCATGGCCATCATTTGGTCGCTTCAAGTGTTCGCTGTGCCCTACATCATGACCAAAGGCGGCCCTGAAGACGCGACACGCTTCTACACACAGTATCTCTATGAGAATGCGTTTGTGTACGGGCGCATGGGATATGCCAGCGCCATGGCGTGGATTCAATTGCTCGCAGTCTTGGTGTTGACTGGGATAACCATTCGCCTGTCGCGCCGCTATGTTCACTATCGAATCGCATGAGTGAATCGTCGATCAACCCGGGGAAGTGGGGCGGACCAGCAATCCTCGCCTATGTTGCGCTAGCAGTGATCACAATCGCCTTCTCGCTGCCGGTTCTTTGGATGCTGACTAGTTCGCTCAAACCCGATGATCAGATGCTCGCAGATTCCAACCGACTGTTGCCGCGCGTCATGGAAGACGATCCAGCGGAAGCGCGCACGAATCGTGAGGTGTCGATCTTCCAACCAGCGTATTGGCGTGGGATCGGAACCTACGCTAAGGACAACTACACCCGCGCCTGGAACAGCCCCATCGCGGACTTTCCGCTTTACCTGAAGAACACGCTGATCATCTCCGGCCTGAGCGTGCTGGGCATGGTGATCTCAAGCTCGATCGTCGCCTACGGCTTTGCGCGCATCCGCTGGCGTGGACGCAATGCGTTGTTCGTAGTCGTACTGGCCACGATGATGATTCCCTTTCCAGTGCTCATGGCGCCGTTGTACATCGTCTTCCGACATTTGGGGTGGATCGGCACGTTCAAGCCGCTGTGGGTGCCGGCCTGGTTTGGCGGAGCGTTCAGTATCTTCCTTCTCAGACAGTTCTTCTTGACGATACCGCGCCAACTCGATGAGGCGGCAATGCTCGATGGCTGTTCCCATTTCGGCATCTTCTGCCGGATTATCCTGCCACTATCAAAACCGGCCTTGGCAGTCGTCGTTCTGTTCCAATTCGTAGCGACGTGGAACGACTTCGTTGGCCCGCTGATCTTTCTGAATCATCAGGAGCAGTACACGCTCGCCCTGGGACTGTATATGTATCAATCACAGCAAGGCGCGACGCCGTGGAATCTCCTCATGGCCGCGAGCTGTCTGGTTGTTCTACCGGTGCTGGTTGTATTCCTACTAACGCAGCGGACCTTCCTCCACGGGATCGCCACGAGCGGGATCAGGCAATGAGCGTGAGGAATGTTTACACTATGCCTTGTCATACATAGCCAGTCGCTCTAGACCCGAGAGAACATCCATGCGATCCATTGTGAATTTGAGTGTATTCATCGTGACAATTACCACCCTATTCCCAAGCCAGCTCGCACAAGCCCAAGCCCCGCTCCGATTTGGCTTGTCGTTTCCGCAGGAGCGCAGCGCAGCGCCGATCGACGGTCGGATGTTTTTGATGATCTCGGTCGACAGCGAGCGTGAACCGCGCTTCCAAATCAATGATGGCGCGAACACGCAACTGATTTTCGGGATCGACGTCGATGGGCTCGCCCCCGGAATTGAAGCAGTCATCGACGCGCAGGTGCTCGGATACCCTCTTCAGAGTTTGGCTGAAATCCCACCAGGCGAGTATTGGGTGCAGGGATTACTTCACCGATATGAGACATTCAATCGCAGCGATGGCCACACCGTCAAACTGCCGATGGATCGCGGTGACGGCCAACATTGGAACCGCGCCCCCGGAAACCTCTACAGCGTTCCTCAGAAGATTCACGTCGACCCCGCATCGAACACGATCATCAGCATTGTACTGGACCAGGAGATTGAGCCAATCGATCCACCTGAAGACTCGAAATACATCAAACACATCAAGATTCAGAGCAAGCTGCTCACGGAATTCTGGGGTCGCCCAATGCATCTTGGCGCAGTCGTTCTTTTACCGCACGGCTTTGATGAACATCCCGAGGCACGTTATCCACTGATCGTGAATCACGGGCACTTTCCCCGCACGTTTGGTGGTTTTCGAGAGACGCCGCCTGATCCGGACCTGGAGCCAGAGTACAGCGATCGTTTTCGGATGGAAGGTTACAACCGAATTCAGCAAGAGCACGCCTACCAATTGTATCAGGAATGGACCGGCCCAGACTTCCCGAGGATGGTTGTAATCGAAGTGCAGCACGCTAATCCGTTCTACGACGACTCGTACGCCGTCAACTCCGAGAACCTCGGGCCGTATGGCGATGCGATCATGCGCGAGTTGATACCATTCGTGGAGGAACAATTTAGATGTATCGGCGAAGGTTGGGCGCGCTTCACCTACGGCGGTTCGACCGGTGGTTGGGACGCGCTTGCCGTGCAGGTGATGTACCCGGACGACTTCCACG
>CBDUST010000266.1:0-6587 GCA_965369945.1 uncultured bacterium
GTTCAAGAGCTTCCGCTACTCACCGTTCAGATCAAACCCACGTTGGATGGTGAGGAATCGGAAGTGATATATCTTCGCCGGTTCATCGAGCGGGCGCGGATTGAAGGCGTGTACAAGATGGGAATTGACGAACAAGGTCGGGCAGTCGTTGTGCTGACCGACGAATCGCCTGAGCGGGTTCGAGAGGCGTTGTAATGGTTGCCGCAGTGCACCGGCATCAAGAGGACGCCGCTGGTTGTTCGCCCAACGTACAGGATTGAGACATTCACTACTCCAAGGAGTTTGATCATGAACGGTTTGAACGTACGGAACGTGTTGTTTGCAACGGCGGTGGGCGTCTTTGGTATGCAGATGCCTGGCGCTGCGTCGCCATGCCTGCCCGGTGAGGAGAAGGAACAGAACGTCCTTCTCGCTGCGACCTATGCGCAGGAGAAGGATGTTTACAAAGTCGTTGATAGAACAATAAACAGGGCGAACACGATCGTTCTCAAAGCGGACAAGGACGGCCGAGTCGTTGAAGTTCGTGTTAAGCCGATCGATACGACCAAGAAGGAGTACGTCATCGTTGCCGATACGATCAGCATCGCTGATGTTAGAGGCAAGGCAACTGGCAATCTGGTGTTGACATCCAAGGGCAATATCGCTTTTGAGGTTGTGACCGCTAAGAAAGCGCCGTCTGTACGAATCGGCCTCGTGACCGAGGCGGTAAGTAAGGCGCTCGCGGGGCATCTGAAGATTCGCCCGACCGAAGCGTTGATCGTAACCGGTGTTCTGGAGGGACTTCCAGCGGCCAAGGCAGGCATGAAGGAGCATGACGTCATTACGCTCGTCGATGGCGAAAAAGTGGTTACGCATGTCAAGCTGAAGGAAATCTTGAGCAAGTGTAAGCCGGGGCAGATCATCGCGCTGCGAGTGCTGCGCGAGGGCGAGCCGAGGGAAGTGAAGGTTCGCGTAGAGGCGGTCGAACCCAAAGACTATTCGGTGACGACGACCAACCAGACGTGGTGGGACAAGTCGGCGAACCTCAAGGGCATATACGGTGTCGTCCAGCCTCAAGTTGACAGCGTCGTGACGAAACTCAGACGGCAGCAGTACTTGACCTTGATCGAACCGCAGCGCACTCAGAAGTTCGTGACGATCGATCCGAAGATCAGCACGGACCTTCTCGTAGTGAACCCGCTCATTGACCGAGCCGAGCAGTTGGTTCTGACCCAACGCAATCTTGCGCTCGCCGACATGTACCGCCAGCTCACAAAGGTTGGTGAGGGTGAGAGTCTTGAGGCCAGACTCCTCGCTGAGATCACGACACTTCAGCAGCATTTGGCCAAGCTCAAGGCGCTAATCATTGAGTTGGAGGCGACGTCGAATAAGGGAGACGAATAACGGCCACGAATCAAATCTTGCCCCCACAACAAATCCGCCCGGGTCGATATTGGCCCGAGCGGTTTGTTTGATGCCCTGGGAGGGGTGCCGGCAGCTGCGACAGACTGGATTTTCTCTGGCTTTGAGCCGAAACAAGTCATATCCTGTTGTCCATCAGAGCTATGCGGTGCCCGGGACCCGGTTTCGGCTTCACCGACCGATCAATGAATCAATCCTCATCCAAAACAGTCATCACCTCGACGTCCATTGACGATGGCGACGAATCCGGGCCCAGTTCGTCTTCCGAGCCTGAGCAGCCCCCTGCACGATCGCTTCAAGACGATGCGCAGAACCCGGATGACGACCGTGAGCCGGCGCTGACGGTCGATTTTCCCAAGCAACACGAAGACGACCGGATCGACGCCCAATGGGTGCGCGATCGTCTGCACGAAGCGCTGCGGCACATGGATGCCTCAGTTCATCGCATCGCGGTGATGTTGGTGGACGACGATCAAATGGCGCGGCTGCACGAAGTCCATCGCGGCGAGAATAGTACGACGGATGTGCTCACGTTCCAGACTTCTCCAACCGGCGCACCGATCGATGCGGACATCGCGGTCTGCGTGGACGAGGCGGCTCGAAGTGCGGCGGGTCGGGATCATTCGATCCAGCGCGAAGTCTTGCTGTACGCATTGCACGGCGTACTACACTGCGACGGTTTTGACGATCATACTGAAGAACAACTACGCGCCATGCACGCTGAAGAGGATCGAATCCTCGAAGCGATCGGAGTGGGCGCGACGTTTGAGCGCGATGTGTCGGGTCACGACGACGATCGCGCCGCCAGCTCCCGTGACCGGGGATCGACTTCGTGAGTGATTGGCTGTTCCTAGGGACGGCGATTTCGTTGATTCTCGCGAGCTATCTGGCAGCGCTGAATCTGGCGATGCTCGACTTCAGCCGAACCGCGCTGCAACGGCGGTTGGAATCCCAAGGCAAGGCCCAGCTTGCCCAAAGGTTCTTAGATCAACTCGACCTGACGAGCCTGGCAGTCTCGCTACTGAGAACGGTATCGCGAGTGGCGTTCGTGGTGCTGGTGCTGGCGTCTGCGATAGGGATTGGCCAGACAACGACAATGACGTGGCCGGTGCTTGTGAGTGCGAGCCTCATTGCGATTGCGTTGCTGTGGATTTTCTCGAGCGTATTGGCACAAGCACTGGCCAAGCACGCCGCGGTGGGGTTGCTGTGCACCGGGTTGCCGGTTCTGCGAAGCGCAGCTCTTCTCGGCCGACCGCTTGCGCGGGGCGTGTTCTTTATTGACGAGGCGATCCGCCGACTCAGCGGCGCAAACCTGCGCAAAAACGATGAGCAGGCTGAAGAGGAACTGCTTCAAAGCATTGAGGACACACACCGTGAGGGTGGCTTGGACGTAACGTCAGCCACGCTCATGGAAAACGTGGTCGAGTTTTCCAGCACCGATGCCGCGGAGGTCATGACGCCTCGCACCGACATCGAAGGGTTGGAAGTCACGGACAATCTGGCGAAGATCCGAGCATTCATTGTGCAGGTCGGACATTCGCGTATCCCGGTTTTTACGGATGACATCGATCACATCATCGGAATCCTCTATGTCAAAGATCTCGTGCAGTACATCGGACAGGATCCTGCGACGTTCAAGCTCGAGCCGATCCTTCGTCAGCCGATCGTTGTGCCCGAGACGAAACCCGTCAGTGAACTGCTGGCGGACTTCCAACGCAGCGAAGTCCACATGGCGATCGTGATCGATGAATATGGCGGTACCGCCGGGCTGGTGACGATCGAGGATGTACTGGAGGAGATCGTTGGCGAGATTCATGATGAGCACGAGCCGGATGGAGCAGACGAGCCGAAGTTGGTGAAGATCGATGAGACACGGGCTGAAGCGGACGGCCGATTCCATGTCGACGATCTGAACGAGCAGTTGGGACTTTCCGTACCTGAGGACGACGATTTCGACACGATCGGCGGATTCATGCTCGCGCGGCTTGGGCACGTGCCGAATGTGGGCGAGGTACTGGAAGCGCACAGCGTCCGGTTCACGGCCATTGCCGCCACACGCACCCATATACAGCGCGTCAGGATCGAGTTGCTCGGCCAAGCCAAGTTCAATGGAGAGCGCGGGAATTTTTCCAACGGGAAGTAGTCGCCGGAGTCGTGACGCTCTTTCTGAGCAGCGCTGTTAGCCCAAACCAACAACCGAACCGCGCTCAGCGATGAGCTGCTCCATGCGCGCGGTGATCGTTGGGATTTTGGCTGAATCAAGTCTCGTGCAGCACACGACGAGCATTTCTATCAAGCCGTGATAGTCGCTGACGCTGATATATTCGGCGCCGACGCGCGCTTTGCCGCGGCCCGCCGCCACGCCGTCAATATCCACCATGTTGTGATAATGTCCTAGCGGCAAACACAGGCAAGTGGATTCGTAACCGTAACTGGAGAATGTCGTGGCCTCGCATATTCCGCCGGGCATGAGCTTGCGTTGCCATTTGAACGACTCATTGCGCTGCTGGTGAAGCGTCATGATCGCGCTGATGCGATTGGTAAGCTGCGGACTGAAGACACTGGCCTTGTCTCCAACGCGAACGATCGGCCCAGCGCCGATGGGCGATTCAGCGAAACTGCGCGAGTTCTCAAGACAAATGAGTCGTGCTCGCTTCGAGACTGAACGCAACTTACAGGCGGCGATGGCGCCGATGAATCCGATCTCTTCGGCCCGCGTCAGTAAAACGCCGACGTTGCCCACCGATTTGCGCTTGCGCAGCACATCGATCGCCGCCAAAGCAGCGGCGACAGCGGCGACATCATCACACGCCGGTGCGTAGAGGATGCCTTTCTTGACAATCGAACGATGACCGACTTCGCGCAGGACCCAGCGGCCGATGTCGCCGGGGGCGATCGACTTCGTCGTGCGTGACAAGCGAGCCTTGATGCGCTTGAATGGTTTGATTTGGCTGTTTAGTGAGGTGATCGTAGCGCGGTGTGGATGATCGCTGCAATCGAAAACATCAATTCGAGCATTGCGAAAATAGGGATTATGAACACCACCGCGGAACTCAAGTTCAATCTCAGCCGAGCCGAGCAGTTTTCGAACGACAAAGGCTGGATGATCCATATGGGCGGTAATGAGGATAGGCCGATCGCTTGATTTACGCCTTTGTGTGATGATGAGGTTGCCGGCCTTGTCCGATCGCAGGGTGAGGTCGCGGCGCGACTTGACGAACTTTGTTACCCAATTGATGACGCGATCTTCGCGCCCCGCGGCAGTGGGTAGGCTGGTTACTTCCTTCAGCCAGCGTTCGTGCTTCTTTTGTTGTGCGGTCGTGGTCATTATCGCAGTGTAGAGAAGCGATGAGCGGGGAGCTAACTGGGATCAAGACGCCTCAATCGTGTCTGCGTCGGGTCAAGCCCGACGGCTAAACCCTCGATGCCAAGTCGCCTAGACTAACGATCTATGCCGCTTTCGCCGATTCCAGAGATTCTCGACGAGCTTCGCGACGGGCGAGTCATCGTGCTGGTGGACGATGAGAACCGTGAGAACGAAGGAGACTTCGTCTGCGCTGCCCAGAAGGTGACGCCCCAGATCATCAACTTCATGACGCGCATCGGCGGGGGCTATCTTTGCGTGCCGTTGACCGGCGACGAGTGCGACCGACTCAATCTCGTTCCCCAGGCGTCGGCGAACTCCAGCCTCTGGGGTACGCCCTTGACGGTGACTGTGGACGGGCACCGAAAGCACGGCGTCTCAACGGGTGTCTCGGCCTTTGATCGTGTGAAGACGATCGAATTGCTGATTGATGAGCACACCACACCGGATGATTTCGTGCGTCCCGGGCACATCAATCCGTTGCGAGCGCGTCCCGGCGGCGTGCTGGTGCGCACCGGCCAAACCGAAGGCGCGGTCGATCTGGCGCAGCTTGCCGGGCTGCACCCAAGCGCGGTGCTCATCGAAGTGGTGCGCGCGGATGGGAACATGGCCCGCATGCCGGACCTGGAAGCCATTTGCGCCGAGCACAATCTGAAGATTTGCTCGGTCGAGCAGATCATCGAGCATCGGTTAGCCCAAGAGCGATTGATTGAGCGGATCGAGCCGGTGGGGGGCACGCCGATCGACACTCCTCAGGGAAAGTTCAACCTGATCGCCTATCAAAGTGCGATCGATCCATTGCCTCATGTTGCACTGACGGTCGGCGGCGTAGGCGATTTGAACAACGACGGCACGACGAAGCCGATCGATGAACCGGTGCTGGTTCGCGTGCATCGGCGCGATTTGCTGGGCGACATTTTCGACGAAGCGTCGAATCCGACCGGCGAGCAGCTCCGCGCGTCGATGCAGATGATCCAGGACGCGGGCCGCGGCGCGCTGGTGTACTTGAGGCCGGAAGGGGCTGGGGATGATCTTCGCCAGCGTTTGTTGCAGATCAATCGCCCCGGTGTGAGCGACGTGAACGCCCCGGACCTGACCCGGACCGACGGGGTTGCGGGGCGGATTCAGCCGATGGATCGGCGTGACTTCGGCATTGGCGGCCAGATTCTGCTCGATCTGGGATTGCGGCGGCTGCGGATCATTACAAATCACCCCAAGAAGCTCAGGGGATTGCAGGGGTTCGGTCTGGATATCGCTGAGCAGGTTCCGATCGTTGGAGTGTAGTGATCGCCGCAGGTCCCATGAGGCGGGTACCTGCAGTCAGCCAAGGTACGTAGAGGACCAAAGCCGACAGCGCCCTGCGGCCTCGTCCTCGCGGCTCGGCGAAGGTCTAGACAACCCGCCATATCGAGCCCAACCCCTCTCTAGACCCTCTGAAGCCGGTCTGAGGTGACATTTTGAAATTTTTTTTGCAAGGTTGCGCAGGATTTACGGGAAACTGGCGTAAAGAACACTAGAGGGCCCATTTGCGAACGGCCGCGCGGCCGGGTCCGAGCTGGGAGTCAGTATGGTGCAGTTGTTGGAAGCAGGATCTTCGCATACCGACTGGTCGATGATCGCCGATGCCGCCCAGGTCGATGAAGAGGCGGCGGCGGCCGCTCTGGATCAACTCGTGCGGCGTTATTGGTCGGCGGTGTATGCCTATATCCGCAAATGCGGCCGCAGCGTGCATGATGCAGCCGACCTCACCCAAGGTTTCGTCTGCGATGTCATGATCGCGCGTCGTCTATGTGCGGCGGCGGATCCCGACCGCGGGCGTTTC
>CBDUST010000267.1:0-6542 GCA_965369945.1 uncultured bacterium
TCCGTTGCGGATTGCTCGCAGGCTGGGATCGATTACACTTGGCTTAGGGTGCGTGCAAGTGCCACAACGCAGAAGGCCTTGACAATAGGAGGGCGCGATGGTAAACGGTTTGGCTAGTGTAATCGATCCCAGCCTGTGGATGTTTTTCGCAACAAGACGAAAGATTCACAGGCAACGCTTTGGCTGAAATGCCAAGGGGCTATCCTCGCCAATGCCGCGAGGCGACCGCTGCAGCTCTGGGTAACCCCCGGACCTGTGGCTTTTTTGACGGAGCAACCGGCCGTAATGCCTAAACGCAGTGCGGCCAACTTTATTGTTCCATCCCACCCGGCGCATCCCCGTTCATTCACCGCGACCACTGGTCGCGGTTTTGCATGTCACCCCCTCTGCGTCCGCGGCGACTCCGCGGTGAGTTTTTTCATCTTTTTTCGCCCGAGGACCAAAAACGGCATCGCCAGCGCGCACCCTGATTGCCGTTGGCCCCTTTATAGAGGAACGTTTTTTGAGAACCAATGGCCAACACCCAACCACCAACTACCCGCGGCATCCCTGGCGCGCACAAACTAATCCCTACCCGGCCCAAGAGCTCGTGCGCGCCAGAGTTGCCGCACTCGCTGACCACCCCTCTCTCCACGCTCCTTACCCACATTTTGAAACTCCGTGGCTCTCCGTGGCCCTCCGTGTTTGACTCTTCATTGATCCAATTCCTTCGTCCCAATCAGTGTCCATCACTGTACATCTGTGGTTCCTTCCCCTCCCAGTTCCGCGTCCGTTATCGGACAGGCAGGTTGGGCGCTCACAAATCGGTAGAGATCGATCGGTCTAAGCCGAAGGGCGATCATCGGTGTGGTGATGGTTCGGCTCCGCGAAGGGCCGGTCGCCGCGCCAATTACGAGGACCGAGCCATGGAACTGCTCGCATCGTCGAATCGTGGTGGACCGCTGAAGTGCCTCAAAGCCAATGTGAACGCGGACCGCGGCTGTCGAATGCCCGTTGCGCTCGTCGCGGTCTCGATCAGTGCGCTACTTGCAACGGGATGTGTGTCCCTCGACGCCCCGCCAAGCCCGTTTGGTTCGGTCGGGCCGGTTGATCTTGAGCGATCATCAAGTAGCGAGGACTTGTCGCTTTACATTGGGAGTGTTGGGGACACGTTCTCGGCCTTGATCGGCGCCGCCAGTGTACGAAGCAGTGGCACCCGCGAGACCTTCTTCGAACCAAGGGCGCCGCTCAATGGGCCGGTGGTTGCGAACCGAGCATTGTCGGTGTCGGACAATCGAGCCTGGCAATTCGCGCCGAACGATTCAGTTACGGCGACGCCGATCTCAGTTGCAGTTGATTTAGATCCGACGGGTTTTGACCCTCATTCTTGGATGTTTCCAACGGACCTTCTTGCGGAACCCGATCCTGCGGCGGAGTCTGAGGTGGAGCTGGCGGACGCGCGAGTTTTCCTAGTTGATGCACGGCCGTTGCTCATTGCGCCGACCAGAACGCTGGTTTCGCCGATGCTCAGTTCGACGACAACGACTACCTATCGGGATGTGTGGCAAGGTGTGATGAAAGCGACCGCGGTCGGTTTCCTAGCTGTGGTGCTGATGGTTCCTGTAGGCTGCTCATTCGCGGCCGGGGTTGTGTGTACTCAACCACGGGCCGGCCCGAGACGACGTCGCGCGATACGACAGGGGTCAGGTCGGTTCTTGGCGGGTCTGAGCCGAGCGATTGCGAACGTTCCAGCACATTAGCGCGTGACGGGATTTCTACTCGTTCGCCGAGGCGTCATCATCGACGTTTGGTTTGTGATCAGCCTTGTCCTCGGTCGATGAAGCCTCCTGCGCTTCAAGGCCGCGCCAGACGAACCATCCGATGGCGAGCATGCCTCCGGTGGCAAGGATCACAAGCAGGAAATTGATCATACAGCGAGGAGTATACGCGATAGGCCGATGTGTCATGCAGCGTCGAGCTGTTGGAGCATCTCGTGGGCGAGCCGCCCCAAGTGGTTTGGGAGTATGTTGGCGATTCGATGCAAGTCTCGTTGTAAGCGGGACAGAACTTTGCTTGAACTCTCGGGTAGCAACTCGGGCTTGACGATGAACATAGCCGTTGAGCCGTCAGCGCTATACGGCGCGAGCGTCACCTGCCATGGTGCGGAGAGATCCCGGCCGGTTCGCAGCTGCGTGAGGTGCTGCGCCAACAGCTCAGGGTACACTACGGACGAGGAGTAGAACCAGACCTCCGGAAGTTTGTGTATCTGACCGCCGTCGTCGTGCATGTGCCCCTCACATGACCAGCACGGCTGGATGACGCGGACCACGTTCATGCTATAGACCAAAGGTAGAACGTTCGGCTCGATCGGATGTTCCTGCGGTTCTGACGAGAGGACGTACATCGCCTGCGGACATGCCGGCGAACAACCACAACAACACGTGCGAGACTTCTTGGCGCACGAGCATGGGATATCGCAGCCGGGGCATGGTCGCTGCTGTTTGTCAGTCGGCTGGGCTAACAGCAATCGCAGATCCATACCGCGCTGTGCCCGACGGTTGTCGTCGTCTCGAAAGCTGTTGATGTGCATTGCAGGGCTCCGATCGATACCGGCTGGATCCGATAGGGAACGAGCGATGCACGGGCTCAAATGCCCGCACGCTCAATGGCGGCGCCGCGACACATTCTCAGTGTCTTGGGCGCCGCCTCGGCTCTTCGCACAATCGCTCCTTAGGCGGCGGCCTGCTGTCCGGGCTTGGCCAGTTCGGCCTTGTGACCTTCGAGCATGACCGACGCGACGAAGTCCAGTGCACCGGTCCAATCGCTCGTGAGCTGGTCGTTCCATTGACTCCCGGCCATGTCCTTCATCACGCCGACCAGCGTGTCGCGGACGATCGGATAGTGTTCCGGCTGCGTCTTGTAATGAACGTGTTTTGCGCCGAGTTGCTTGAGCGGCTCTGCCAGTTTCTCAGGCGTGCGAAGATTCTTCACGACTAACTGAATCGCGGCCAACAGCTTCTTCTTCTGCTCGGACATCTCGCTGGGGAACATCGGGCGAACGCCCGGGTTCTTGGCGAACAGATTCCCATAGAAACGATCCACGAGTTCTTCAGCTCGCGGGGCGAGCAGATTGAAACTCGCTTCCAACCGTTCGATAACTGCATTATCCATGGCGGGCCATCCTCCTTTACTGTCCGGTTTCGTGGGCTGTCTTCTCTCCGGTAGAGCCGACAGGCATCGCGGACGTACCGATGTCCATCGAACCGTTTGATATGGCTGCTTGCGACACTCTTTTCGTGGACGTCGAATCGATGTGAAGCGACCACATCTGTGTCGAGCAGGTAGCGCTCAGCTGTTGGTGAAGGTCCACATCGCCGATTGCACTTGGTTAGCGGACATGCGTGCCCTGTCCATCCGTCCCGGCTCTATGCCGAGTTGAGGGCATCCCACTCACGTTGATATGCAGTTGGGGACCCTTTCCTGCATCACGCCATCACCGATCCGGCCTGTTATCATCGCCCCCTACGTGAAGACTTCGCTGGACCATCTTCCGCCCGACAAGCAGGATGACATCGCGCGCATTGTCCTGCTCATCCGCAAGTTCGTCGCCGAAGCACGCGAAAAGGATCCAAATCTTGGCGGGGGGTCCGGGAAAGGGGGGATCCAAAAAATCATCCTCTTCGGTTCGCACGCGCGCGGCGACTGGACCTTTGATAGCTACATCGAAGACGACATCACCTACGAGTACGTCTCCGATTACGACATCCTCATCGTCACCGACGATTCGACGCTGCCCATGCACGATGACATTTGGGACAAGGTCCGTGACCGCTTCGCCACCGGCCGCCCATCGCACGGCCCGGACTCAGCTGAACTCTCACTCATCGTCCACACCATCAAAGAGGTCAACAGTGCCGTCGAGGACCGCAGATACTTCTTCATGGATGTTGTGCGCGACGGCGTGCTGCTGCACGATGCCCCCGGAAGCGCCCCCTTCGCCGAGCCGCGCGAACTAACACCTCCGGAAAGGAAAGAGCGTGCACAAGAGGAGTTTGATCGGTGGTTTGCGAAATCGCAGGGTTTCTACAAAGCGTTTGACTTCATGCTCGGTGAGAATGATCTCAACATTGCTGCGTTCCAACTTCATCAGGCAACCGAAAGTCTCTATATCACCGCGTGTATGGTTTTCACTGATTACCGCCCGAAGGTCCACGATCTTTACAAGCTGCGCAAGCGCGTCGGCGCATACGACAGACGCTTACTAAAAGGCTTCGCCTTCCACACTCCCGAGCAGAAACGATTATTCAAACTATTAGCTGACGCTTACGTCCACGCTCGCTATACGAAGACGTACACGATCACGAAGGAAGAACTCGATTACCTCGCCGAGCGCGTCCGCAGACTCCAAGCGATCACCGAAGAAGCATGCCGCGAGCAGATCGCGACACTCGCATGAGGTGGAATAGGTGATAAGTGAGCCCGATCCAGAAACACTGCCCGATGACGAGGTCGTCTGCCGAATAGTCCGCCTTACCGAAGGGCTTAATGATTTCTGGTCAAACCCTTTTGGCTGGGCGCCAGAGGATGCTGCGAATCTACTCAAGAAATCCCGCCTGGATAGATACGCCTCGCTGTCGCGATGCCTTGCACTGTGGAGTAGCGGCTCGAGTTGGCCTGATGAGAATGGAGCACTCATTCTGGCTTGGGTAAATTTGGGTGCTCTTGTTGAAGGAACTTTGAAGCTGTTCCTCGCCGTGTACTACGACGAATATTCATCCGATCCTCAAGCGTATCAAAGTAGTAAAGGGAAACTGATTGATCCTGATGCCCTAGCGCTAGAGCAATTACGACAGTTCTTGACCAAGCGCGATCTACTGACATTAGAGTGTCGCGACTTTGTCAAGTCGATGCAGTCTTGGCGGAACGGAATTCACTTCTTCAAGGATCGCGAGATTGGCTCATTCAGAGAATATCAGGATGCAGTGCGGCAGTATCTTTGCTTTCTACGAACCGTTCGAGATCACCTTCCTTATCCTGGCGATCATTTGGCACCTTCGGAAATGTAGGGCCGGGTGCCACACAGCATCCCAAAGGGTGCTGTGTGCGGTATGGGGAGCGACGGAGTTCTTCACACATCACGCTGCGCGATGATGTGTGGCACCCGACTTCTGAGTCATGCCGGAGTGGAATTCGCGCCTTGGGACATTGCGTCGCCCATATCCTGATCGACCGCACAGTACATCCAGCCCGGTTAGCGTGATGATCGCTGCGGTAACGAACGCTACTGCAGGAAGTGAGTTCACAGAAAATACGTGGGCAGTAACGACGATCGGTTCTGCGCTTATCGCGATCAAACAACCGGCCGTCTTGACAACGGGGTGGGCAAAGTCGATTGAAGTCGCTTCCATCTCACGAATCCCCCCGACCTTCATCTGTTCCAATGAGGTTTTCGATCGACTCTTTGGCAGCTTGGGCCGTCTCGACCTTCTTGTCCACGGCGTCTGCGATGGCAATCAGGAGTTGAGGCAGTTTTTCGGCTGCCTTCAGCTTCATTTCTCGAGTAACCTCGGCCCATGACTTTTCGCAATCTTCAGGCATTCCGGAGAAATCATGTCCTTCTCGAACAGTGATTCGAAACCGATCGCCCTTTCGATGATACTCAAGATACTGCCACCAGGATCCATCCTGATTCTCGTCCTCTTCGATTTTTACTGAAGCAGTGACTCCGACGCTGCACTCTACGTTGAGAAAGTCTTCGACCTCTCGAACTAGATCAGCAACTTCGTCAGTGAGCGAATTGAGGCGGGCTGCAGAGGTGCGCAGCCTTCCTACGGCACTTGTTAGTTCTTGCATGGCGATGTCCTCTCTAGAAACTTGGCCATTTGCTTAGTCGCGTCCCGATTAGAGACGTGCGGTGTGGAAGGTACTCCCAACCACTTGCCCATCATTCTACCTGCGATATCACTGGCTATCAACACGGCCGAGCGAGTTGCTGGGGCCGGGTGCCACACAGCATCCCGAAGGGTGCTGTGTGACGTATGGGGATCAATGAAGTTCTGCACACATCACGCTGCGCGATGATGTGTGGCACCCACCTCGTACGTTCGTCGGCGCATCTCGTGTGTGGAGCCGTTCGCTTCATGAGGCCAAACGCTCGCTTCCAGTGGGCAGCGAATCCCTTTATGAAGCCGGGGATTGCACTGATCCGATCCGCCGGGTGCCACACAGCATCCCGAAGGGTGCTGTGTGCCGTATGGGTAGCAATGGAGTTTTGCACACATCACGCTGCGCGATGATGTGTGGCACCCTAGGTGACTTCCATAAGCCGGGTACTGTGTGCGGTATGCGCATCCCTTGACGAAGTCAGCGATCGAACTGATCCCGTCCGCGGTGCAGGTTCATGGGGCGGACAGGCAGTAGACAACAAGCATCGGGCATTAAGGGCTGGAAACTCTCGGCGGTCCGGAACTTCCCGGGGGCGGATTCCGCCCAAAGCGGGTGATCGGATTTGAACCGACGACATTCACGTTGGCAACGTGACGCTCTACCACTGAGCTACACCC
>CBDUST010000268.1:0-6524 GCA_965369945.1 uncultured bacterium
GGTCGATCGGCGCGACTCCGGTGGCACGGGCATCCTGCCCGTGCAGATGTCACGCGATGATGAATCGCACGGGCAGGATGCCCGTGCCACCGTATCTTCGCACGGGTGATGTACCGATTGACTCGGGATGCCACCGGTCTTGAGGCATCTACTTTGATCCGTTTCTGCCATGCCCTGACGCCACAAGAGCGTTGAAACTGCCCTAGTGAACAATTGGCGAACTCGCCGGTTCAGCGCCGATCGTCTAGAATGCTTTTCCCAAAGCCGGAAAGGATCGAGTGATGTCTCGCAAGGATAACGGCAGCAGGATCGGGTCTGCAGCGCTGGTGTGGTGCATGGCCATGATCTGGGGGTTGACGGGCTGCGATACGATCAGCCAGGATCTCAGCGCGTTCACCGAAGAACTCCTGCCGCCCACACCCTCCGAAGCAGTGGTGGATATGATCGATCCGAACGATCCGGACAAACGTCGCCGCGGAACGTTGCTTATCGCCAACTCACCTTTCGGTGGGGGCGAACCATATCTCAAGATATACCGCGACATGGCCATTCACGAGCGCGATCCGCTGGCCAAGGCTGCGGCACTAGCGGCGCTAGGCCGACACGGCGTACCTGATGATGGGCCCATCCTTGCCGCATCTTTGGACGATCAGAACAGGCAAGTGAGGTGGGCGGCCGCTCAGGCGCTTCAGCGCATCCATAACGTCGCGGTCGTCGGTGATTTGCTCGACGTGCTGCGCAAGGATGATGAACATACGGACACACGAATCGCCGCCGCCGTGGCGGTTGGGCAATACCCGCAGGATCGCGTTTTCCAAGTGTTGATCAACGCGCTGGACGATCGGGAGCTCGCGCTGAATCTCGCCGCACAAAGATCGCTGAAGACGCTGACCGGCGAGGACTTCGCGCTCGAACGGTTAGCCTGGTACCAGTGGTACAACAACACTGCTGAGCCCTTTGCGGGAAGACGGGAATACCTTTATCCAACCTACCAGCGTGGCGAGACCTGGATGGAACGATTGGCCTTCTGGTCCACAACCACGTATGAGCAGCCCGCGCCGCCGGCCGGTTTGCGACCCCAAGGCGAGCGCAGAACCTATGAAGACGACGACGAATTGAAGCCAGATGAACCAGGCGGCTGACCCGACACCCCATCAACCCTCCGCGGCGGTCTCTGTGACGATCCGTGCGCTTCGATTTGACGGTGCGAACGTACGGTTGGAGGCGAACCACGCGCTGCCGGAGCCCGCACCCGGTGAAGCCGTGATCCGGACCATCAAGTCTGCACTGAGCGCGACCGATCTGGAAGTGTGCAAGGGACTGTTCGAGTTCGTCGGCACGCTCGGGCATGAGTTCGTCGGCGTTGTCGAGTCGATGAATGGCGATTCGCGGCCCGAATTTATGGGGCGGCGCGTTGTCGGGGCGATCGATGCCGTCTGCGGCCGATGCGATATGTGCCAGGGTGGTCTAAGCGGTCATTGCCGAGAACGCACGGTGCTGGGCCTGAAGGGGCGCGACGGATGTCTAGCCGATTCGTTTCTTTTGCCGATCATCAACCTGGTTGCGGTGCCGGATTCGGTTGATGACGATCATGCGGTGTTTGCGCACAGCCTGGCGTCGGCGCTTCAAGCGGCGCGTCAGCTCACGATAGAAGGCCGACCGTACATCACCGTGCTCGGTGACGGGCCGTTGGGGCTCCTGACAGCGCAGGTGATGGTCAGACTCAACGCCTCGGTGCGGCTCGTCGGCCGATACTCCGAAAAACTCGCGATGTGCGAGAAGTGGGGCGTCAAGCACCGCCACGTTGACGACATTGGTCGGCGAGCTGATCAAGACATCGTCGTCGATTGCACCGGCTCACCGACCGGCCTGGCGCTAGCCACTGAACTCGTACGACCGCGCGGCACGATTCTCATCAAGACCCTTCTATCGACGCAGGCCGATGCAATTCGCACTGCGAGCCTCACCCCGGTTGTTGTAAATGAGTTGACCGTGCTCGGATCCGGTTTTGGCCCCATGACGGAGGCGGTCTCGATGCTCGCTCAGGGAGCAGTGGACGTAGTCAGCCTCATCAGCAAGCGCATGAGTCTTGCCAGTGGGCCTGCGATTGTTCAAGCGGCCGGCCAGCCCGGCGTCATCAAGGTGTTGGTAGATCCTTAGGCTGATGACGCCCTAGCGGGTTGCTACAATCGCCCGCCTTTGTCTTGTGATCCAAAACATTCTAAAGCCGATGCGCCCGGACGCGGCCAGATTCGCTCCGGCAAACTCGCGGGCAAGTCGCTGTGGGCGGCGATTTGGATCGTTGCGCTGCCCGTGCTTCTCCAGCAGACGATGCAGGCGTGTGTCGGGCTTGTTGACTCGATGTTGGCTGGGCGATTACCCGACGAAATCGCGATGGAAGCACTTGACGCGATCAGCGTCGGTTCCTACGTCACGTGGTTCATCCTGATTGCTATGACGGGACTGGGAATAGGCGGCCAAGCGATCATCGCCCGAGATATGGGCGCGGGCAATCTGCTCGATGCACGACGAGCGCTGGGGCAGGCAGTCATGCTCAGCATGGCGTGGGGTGTTGTGGTCGGCGCCGCGATGTGGTTCGGCGTAGGACCCCTAGCGGCCCTCTGCAAGCTTGACGCCGAGGTTACCTCTCTTCTTTCCCAATACGTTCGCATCATCGCGGTCTCCCTGCCCGCGGCTGGCTTAATGCTTGTAGGTGCGATGTGCCTCTATGGCGCCGGTGAAACCATGCTGCCTTCACTCATCGCGATCGGCGTGAACGTCGTCAACATGATCGTGTCGTGGGCGCTGTCGGGCGTGGATGTGACGATCGGCGAAACGACATTCGTCAATCCCTTCTCGTTCGATATGCACGTGGGAGGAATCGCCATCGGTACGGCTGTCAGTTACGCCTTCGGAGCGCTGATGACAATGTGGGTTTTACTTCGCGGCGTGAAGGACCTGCGTCTTGAGATCGTTGACATGAAGCCCAATGCGCCGGTTTCTCGTCGGCTTATTCGTATCGGCCTGCCTGGCTTCTTTGATAGTTTCATGATGTGGGCGGCGAATCTCGTTGTCCTGCTATTCATCGGGATGATCGCTGTAAACGCCGGCGCCAACGGCGTGCCCGCGGGGGGGTTGCAAGGGGCGCACTTGATTGCGATTCGTTGGGAGGCCTTTAGTTTCCTACCTGGATTTGCCGTGGGAACCGCTGCAGGCGCACTGGCGGGGCAATATCTCGGGGCGGGCAATGCGCCCATGGCCCAGCGCGCGGTCTTGGTGTGCGTCGCTATCGCCAGTGTACTTATGAGTTTGCTCGGGCTGGTCTTTATCTTCGGTGGCGAGTTTCTAACGAAAATTATCAGCGACGACGAACTGCATCTGAAAGCAGTACCGCCGCTGCTGTTCATCGCCGGTGTCGTGCAAGTGTTTTTCGCGATCACGATGGTGTTTCGCCAAGCGCTGCGCGGTGTTGGTGATACGCGATGGACCTTCCTGATCACCTCCGTATCGAGTTATGGGATACGACTGCCGGCAGCGTGGTGGCTCGGCGTCCATCTTGAGATGGGTCTCGTGGGAATCTGGCTGGCGCTGAGCGGCGAACTTGCGATCCGAGCAGCACTGTTCATCGCCCGTTTCTACCACGGCGGCTGGAAGCGCATCCGCGTGTAGGTTTAGGGGTTGTCCATCTATCGGCTCGCGCCCTTGCCGCGTTCGAGCACGACTGTCTGACCGGCGTCAAAGTCGCCAAATGTTTCTGTTACACCGTCCAGCCAGCGAACCTCGACGTCACCAACCATCTGATGTTCAGCCAGCCCGACGTGAACGCGGGGATCGTTCGCAGCGAGATAGCTGTAGGTCGATTGAACTTCTCGTCGAATAGTTCGTTCACCGAGCGTCAACGTAACGGTCGCTCCGAGCGCATCCCGCCCGTGTTCTTCGGTGATGCGGAAGCGAATCCAGTTGCCCCGATCTTTCACTACGTTCTTGAGCAGGTACGCCGGCCCGTCACGATTGACGACCAGGATGTCGACACCTCCATCGTTGTCGATGTCACCGAAGGCGGCGGCCCGACTGGTATGGATGAGTCGTTGGGATGTTCCGCCGCGCGGCTGGGTTTCGGTCAGCCGGCCGCCCCGTTCACCGCGCAAAAGCAGGTTCTCCTGCGCGAATGGATCGTCCGTGGGTGATTCGACAGACATGGTCACGCCGCCGTTGGCTTGATAAACATCGAGGTAGCCATCATTGTCAAAATCAACCAGCCCTACGCCGAACCGAGTGAAAGGCCGCGAGGCCAGCCCCAGCCCCCAAGCCGCAGTCTGGTCCTCGAAGTAGTCCCCCTCGTTGCGGTAAAACGTGTCGGCCTGATCGAGCAAATTGACCACGAGTACGTCCAGGTCGCCGTCGTCGTCCACATCGCCGGCGTGAATCCCCATGCCCGCTTTGGCCATGCCGCTCTCGTCAAGGGCGCACCCGCGAAACATGGCCTCGTCGACGAACGTTCCGTCACCCTGATTGATCCACAACTGGTTCTCAACCGAGTCGTTGGCAACGAATATGTCCAGGTGGCCGTCGGCGTTGAAATCGCCGTACGCGACGCCCAGACCGTAGCCGAACACAGCGTCGAAGCCGGCTTCGGCCGTCACGTCACTGAACGATCCATCGCCGTTGTTGCGATAGAGGGTGTCTCGGGCCGCGGCGTTGTAATTGTTCGGGAGGCAATAGTCGTTCATGCCGTGGCTGTTGTAGCAGTCCAGCTCGGTTTCGCTCGACCAGTTCACGTAGTTGACGAGGAATAGGTCGAGGTCGCCGTCGGCGTCGTAGTCAATGAAACCAGCACTGCACCCCCAGCTTGGGTTACCCAGCGCGGCATCCAGTGTCACGTCGGTGAACCGCCCGTTCCCATCATTGCGCAGCAAGACATCCGGCCCGACATTGGTCACGTAAAGATCGACATCCCCGTCGTTGTCGTAATCCCCTATGGCCACGCCCATACCGTAGCCACGATCCTCCGCGCCGCTGCCGTCGGTGACATCTTCGAACGACCCGTCGCCGTTGTTTCTAAACAGCCGGTTCCCGGTTCCCGGCGCGTCTTCTCTAACCAGGCTGCCGCTCTGCACCAGATAGGCGTCCAAGTCGCCATCGCCATCCATATCGAAAAGAGCGGCGCCGCCGCCGATGATTTCGGGGAACAAATACCGCTCCTCATGGCCGGAGTGGTGATCAAAGACCAAGCCGGCGGAGCGAGCGACCTCCGCGAACCACGGCGCATTGGTCTGTGAAGATTCCCCGTTCGACTCGCGTTTGTCGGGCGGATTCTTGCTGCACCCTGCGCCGAGAAGGCAGAGTGAAGCCGCGATCCAAGCGGTTGTCGGCGTAAGAATAAGTAACGGCGATCTCGCGGCCATATCGACTCTCTCTTAGGGGCTGTTGCGGCGCAGCTCATCGAGCCGACGCCTGACCTGCTGGTACTGCGGGTCGTCGGGTTGGAGCCGCTCGACCTTGTCTAGTGTCTGCTGCGCCTCGTCCAATCGATCCGACTCCATCAACGCCAGTGCCAGACCGCACAGCGCCTCGACACCCGTGGAGTCTCGGTCAACCGCCTCCTTGAAAAAGGGTATCGCCGCCGCCCACCGTTGCCTTTGGCACTCGATCCACCCCGAATAGACAAGACTCTGGATTTCATCCGGATCAAATTGTCGCGCTTCTGCCAAGGCGGTCAGCGCCTCGTCGAAGCGTCCCATGTTCATCAGTAGCCTGCCGTGCCGCAGATGGGCGGCTGAAAGAGTGGGGTTACTCTGAATTGCCCGCTGGACATGGTGCAAGGCCTTGTCGAATTGCCCCAAATGCTCGTGGGCTCCGCTCAAGTTCAGATGGGTGGCGAAATGGTCGGGATGATCGGCCAGGGCCGCTTCGAACGTGAGGATCGCAGTGCGGTAATTCCCGGTCTGAACGTATGCCGCGCCCAGGTTACTGAGCAACGTCACGTCGTTGGGGCGGAGCGTTCGCAACGACTCGAGTATGGGTATGGCCTGGAGGGTCTGACCGGCTCCCATCAGACTGATCGCTTTCTTGAATTGGGCGGAGAAGCCGACACGGTATTGGTCGAGCTGGCCAACCCACGGGTCCGACCATTGCGGATTGCCCGGCTTGCCTCGCGCCAAAGCGATCTTGGCCTCGTCGTACCGCCCGGCCTGCCGCAGCGCCTGGCCGAGCAACTGTTGCAAGAAAGGCTGATTCGGGAATCTCGTTAGAAGTTCCTCAAGTAAAGTCAGCGCTTCATCTGTGTTCTGTCGTTGTAGGTGTACTCGAACGATGCCGACCAGCGCCGCCGGTTCACGCGGATTGATCGCCAGGGCGCGCTGGAAGGCCTTCTCAGCAGCGTCCCAGTCGCCGCGCGCCCTCGACAGTTCGCCGCGACGCCAGTGCGCCGGTACGTATTCTTCATTCCGCACAATCACTTCATCAAGAGCGGCGATCGCCCCCTCGACGTCACCCAACAACGACCGCGCCAGGCCGCGGGCGAA
>CBDUST010000269.1:0-6456 GCA_965369945.1 uncultured bacterium
AACTCCAACGGCCCGATGGTCAGCGAACTACTGCGACGCATTGGCGCTGATGCGATCGAACATCGCCACGTCCTGGATGACCGCGACGTAACTATCGAATCCGTGGGCGATGCCCTTGAACGATGCGACCTGTTGATTACGGTGGGAGGCATCAGCGCAGGCGATCGAGATTACTTTCCCGTTGCGTTTGAGCGGCACGGCATCAGCGTGTCTTTGCAGCGCGCCGCGATTCAGCCGGGACGACCGATCTTCGTCGGCCGGGCGCCGAACGGCACGGTCGTCATCGGTTTGCCGGGCAATCCTGTGTCGGTGCTCTCGTGTACCTGCCTTTTCGTTTGGCCGATTGTTCGCAGGTTGCTGGGACTTGATCCATCTCTGCTGTGGCAGATCGTTCAGCTAGCTGAGCCCATCAATGCGAACGCCAATCGCCGCGCGTTTCGACCGGCTGTCTTGCTGGGCGACGGGCGCGTCAAGGTGCCATCGTGGGCGGGGTCCGGCGATCTTGCCCACACCGCCGCCACGCACGGCTTTGTCGAGTTACCCGTGCAGGGCGAACCGGTCGAGGCCGGCGCTGCACTGCGTTTCCTTCGCTATCCGTAGAACTATCGATGAATTGCACGGTCTTACTCTTTGCCCAGCTCGCCGAATCGATCGGTTCCGGTCGTCTAACGATCGAGCTGAATGACGGCGCGACGGTTGAAGATGCGCTCCAAGAACTCGGATCGCGATACGAGATCATCACCGCAATGTGCGACTCGCTTGCGGTGGCCATTGACGATCGCTATTGCGCGCGGACCAAGATGTTGAACGATGGCGACACACTGGCGCTAATTCCGCCGGTGAGTGGCGGGTGACTTCCTCAGTCACTAACGCCTTCTTCGTACCCCACACAGGGTCAAGCCCTGTGGCTAAACGGTGGGCCGCCCTCATCGTCTCCCGAATTGTTTTTCCAAATCTTGGATGCTCAAGCGCAGGGTCGTTGGGCGGCCGTGGGGGCAGTTGCTTGACCGCTCAATGTTGGCTCGTTGTTTGAGTAGATCGGCGATCTCTTCAGGTGTCAGTTTGTCGCCGGCTTTGATCGCCGCTTTGCACGCCATCATGTCCAAGACTTCGTGCAGCGCCGCTTCAGGATTATCGTTGAATCCCTCGTTGGCAGCCTTCTCCAACAACTCGCGCATAAACGGCCCCGGCTCGACGCCGCGCTCAAACAGCAACGATGAGAATGCGTTGATGCCGATCGAGCCTGGACCGATTTGCTGCGCTTCAATTCCGATGCGCTCAAGCATCGGCTTCAGATCATCCAGCAATTCGATGTGCGTTGGGTCCACTTCAACCGTCTCAGGCATGAGCAGACGCTGCGATTCGAGATTCCCCTTTCCAATCGCTGCGTTGAGTTGCTCGAACATCACTCGCTCGTGCAGCGCATGTTGATCGATGATGAGCAACCCCTGCTCATCCTGGGTGACGATAAAGCTGGAATGAATCTGAAGGACATCCATCACGGGGCGGACCATCGGCAAAACCTCGACATCCTGGGCCGCTTGCGGCTTCGCGTCGTCGTCGATCAACAGTTCCGGCGCTTGCTGGGCCAGCGCCTCCTTCACTTCGCTATAGACGAATCCTTTTTGTTTCGGATCGAGTCGCCGAAAATACTCCACGAACTGCTCAGCCGATCCGCTCGCTGCACCTTGGGGAGATGCGGTCAGTCCACTGCCAAACGAAACTGAACGATCAAAGGACGGTCCGCCACGGGTCAGCGCAATCGCAGGCGTCAAGTCCGCCTGCCGCAGTCGATCGCGCACGGCGCTGAGGATCGCGCCATGGACCGCCGCCTGATTGCGAAAGCGCACTTCCGCTTTGGTAGGATGAACATTCACATCGACCTGACCGGGATCGATCTGGATGAACAAGACGATCGTGGGATGCCGACCCGTATCGATCAGCCCTCGATACGCCTCCTTTATCGCGTGCGTAATCGAACGATCAGAAATGAAACGCCCGTTGAGGAAGACCCGTTGATGCTTGGCCGTGCCGCGAGCGATCGCGGGTTTGCCGACCATCCCCCAAATATCCAATCCACGTTCGGTGACATCCAGCTCGAGCAGTTCATCATCAAGCTCAGCCCCGAGCACCGCCAGGACGCGTTGTCGCCGCGACTGCCGCAACGGGAGATCGATTGTTCGACGGGCGCCGCTGGTCAACGTAAAGGCAATATGAGGATGACCCAATGCAAGATGTTGAACCGCCTCGGATACTCGAGCTGCTTCGGTCGAGTCGGAACGAAGGAACTTACGCCGGGCCGGCGTGTTGAAAAAGAGGTTGCGCACTGTGATGGTCGTGCCGGGCGGACCCGGGGCGGGACGCGGTTCGGCGCTGCGGTCGCCTTCCATGTCGATGCGACCGGCACCCGGCGCTTTGTGCGGTCGAGAGACAACGGAAATCCGACTTATTGCGGCAATCGAAGCGAGTGCCTCGCCACGGAAACCCAGCGTCGCAATCGCGCCCAGATCGTCGGCATCGCTGATTTTGCTGGTCGCATGTGGAGCTAGAGCCAGCGCCAACTCATCGAATTGAATTCCCACGCCGTCGTCGGCAACCTTGATCAGATCCCGCCCGCCGTTCTCGATCTCGACGTCGATCTGTATCGCCTCGGCATCAATCGCGTTCTCGATAAGCTCTTTGACCACGCTTGCCGGTCGCGCAACGACTTCGCCGGCAGCGATCTGGTTGACGACGAGCGGTGCGAGTCGACAAATGGGCATGGTCGGATTGTAACCAGCACCTGAAAGGCTTGCGGCAGACTCAAGCCAGACGTGGAAACTCTGCCGGTTGGTCTGAGGCTTGGGGCTCCTGATCCGCCATGGCCTCTTCCCATTTCATCGCGATCGGCATCGGACGGCCTCGACCAAACGTGCGCGGCGTCACCTTCAAGACGATCGCCGATTGATCACGTTTGTATTGCGCCCGATCGATCATGCGAACGGTGTCACGGACCAACTCATTATCCAGCGTCGGATCAGCGCTAATCTGCTTGGCGGATTCCTCCAGTTCGATGTACCGCGAAACAATCTGATCGAGCAACTCATAGGGCGGGAGCGTGTCCTGATCGGTCTGGTTGGGACGAAGCTCGGCTGACGGCGGTTTGGTGATGCTGCGATCCGGGATTGGAGGCGTGCCAAAACCACAGGCTTCGTGGTTTGCGTTGATCCAATTGGCCAGTTCATAAACGCGGGTCTTGACCACATCGCCCAACACGGCCAACGCGCCGCACATGTCGCCGTAGAGCGTGGTGTAGCCGGTGGCGATTTCGGACTTGTTGCCGGTCACAAGGAGTAGAGCGCCGTTGGCGTTTGTGAACGCCATGAGCAGTACGCCGCGCACGCGGGCCTGGATGTTCTCGTCCGTAACGCCACCGGCTTTTTCCCGCAGGTGCGCTGCTAGGGCGTTCTGAACAGCCACGTGGACCGACTCGATTGGAATCGTCGGGCAGTGGCCAAGGCCGAGGTTGGATTCGAGCAACTTCGCGTCTTCGGCTGCTTCAGGCGACGAATAGCGCGACGGAAGTAGCAAGCCCAATACATTGTTCACGCCCAGCGCAGCCGCCGCGATGCAAGCAGTCACGGACGAGTCAATCCCACCCGAAAGGCCGATCACGAGCCGTTCGTTGCCCGTCTTGTGGCAATAGTCTTTCACACCCAGTACCAAAGCATTCCACAGCTCAAGCATTGGACCGTTGCCGTGACTCAGGGATCGCGAGCCGCGGATCTCCGGCCCGAGTTCGATCGTGCGAACGCACGGCACCCAACCTGGCAGTAGTTCGACAACCGATCCGTCCGCAGCAACTGCCACCGAATGACCATCGAAGATCAGATCGTCGTTCGCGCCCACCTGATGAACGGCCACGGTCGGCACTGAGAACGACTTGGCCCAGAGCCTCATTAGATCGAGCCGCGTCCGGCACTTACCGAGCACGAAGGGCGTCGCATTGAGGCTGACCAGCACGTCGCAACCGGCTTCAACCGTCTCTTTGACTGGCTCAACCGCGTAGCTGCGCTCAGCGAGCGCATCCTGCGCCCTCCACAGGTCTTCGCAGATCAACAGGCCGAGCCGTTGCCCCGCCACTTCCACTATGCAGGTAGATTGACCCGGCTCGAAGTAGCGATCCTCATCAAAGACGTCATAGCCGGGGAAAAGGCGTTTGTCGTAGACGGCGGATACCTGTCCATTGATGCAGACTGAGGCGCTGTTGCGAAACGGTTTCTCGCCATCCGGGCTCCAACGTGGATGACCGACGATGACGGTGAGATCACCCGCATGCTCGGCGATCTTCTCGACAGCCCGCTCGCATGCCTCGACAACACCGTGTCGGAACAGCAGGTCGCGGGGCGGGTAGCCGATCAGACCCAGTTCGCCGGCGACTAAGACGTCCGCGCCGTCCCGTCGGGCCTGATCGATCGCATCCAGCACCAATGCACTGTTGCCGGCGATGTCGCCCACCGTCGGATTAAGCTGAGCCAGGGCCAACCGCATGGGCCGGGATTGTACGGCAACGACGGACGGCCGACGAAGTATCCGAGCTTAGGAACGGCAGCGGACGTTTGCACGGGCAAGATGCCCGTGCCACCAGGAGGGAAGGGTTCTGCTGAGGCGAGGTGCTTCTAGTACACGATGGCGCTGGCGCCTTCGATGGCCTCGATGACCTGGCGGACACTGAAGGGCTTGCGAAGAGCGCTATCAAAGCCTTGGTGGAGCAACTGAGCCGCCTGACCGTCCGTCACCTTGCCGCTCGTGGCGATGACCTTGGTGATCTGGAGATCGTCGTTCTGAGAGACGGTCGCGCAGATCCCTCGACCCTCGCATCCGGGCAGATGAATGTCCATCAGCATCACATGGGGACGGAAACGCTCGCACTCGATACCCGCAGCGAACGCAGATCGGCAGGTGCGAACCTCGTAGTTGGTCTGCTCTGAGAGAATCGACTGAAGCGTCTGGACGACCTCCTCCTCGTCGTCCACGATCAGTACGCGTGTCGATCCGCTCATCAACCCGTCCATGGGAATTCCATGGCTCTTCATGAACTTGACGAGGCTGGTGACGGGTATGCGCCGGTCCTTGGAGCCGGGAATCCGGTAGCCCTTGAGCTGTCCGGAATCAAACCACTTACTCACAGTGCGCGACGCAACAGAACAGATCTTGGCAACTTCCCCGGTCGTCAATACATCTTTCTCAAATGGATTCATACCAGGACTCTCAAATGAATAGACCTGGGTGGACGACGACGGCAGGGTCGGCCAACCTCCGTCTTTTCGATCGGTTGAATTGAGCGGCGAGTTGACCTGTTGGACTTGAAATCCCGCCAAGCCGCGCATTCGGCAAGCTTTATATACCGTTGCCGGGACTGATAACGATTCAGATGGCGCCGCACGCCGCGCATCAAACCGGCAGCGACTTCCGAGCAGACGGCGGAGGCTTATCGGCCCAGCGCAGCTTGAAAGTCGTCAACCAAGGATTGTACTTGCGATTCGGTGGTATCGAAGCTGCACATGAAGCGGCATAGGTTCCACTTCGGGTCGCCAAAGGCGAAGTAGTCGTAGCCGCGGCGCCGCAAGTCCTGATCAACCTTGGACAGAAGTTCAACGAACACGGCGTTGGTCTCGGTCGGAAATCGAAACGTGCAACCGGCGCGTTGCAATCCCTCAGCTAGCTTGGAGGCCATTGCGTTGGCGTGTGCAGCATGTCGTAGCCAGATTCGATCGGAAAGCACGGCGGCGAACGGCGCTGTGATGAATCGATGCTTGGACAGCAGGTGTCCGGTGCTCATACGTAGAAACGGCAGGGACTCGACCGCCTGGGCATACGCCTGACCATCGCCTTGAGCAAAGAAAATCACCGCCTCACCACACGCGAGCCCGTTTTTCGTACCGCCGAAGCTCAATGCATCGACGCCGGCCGATACTGTCAGCGCAAGGGGGTCACACTGGAGCGCCGCCACCGCATTGGCCAGGCGCGCACCATCCACATGCACCCGATAACCCGCTGCGTGCGCAACATCACAGAGTGCTTTGACTTCACTAGGCGTGTAGAGCGTTCCCAACTCCGTCGGATTGGAAATCGTAAGCACCCCAGGGCAAGTCCAATGAATGTCTGTCCGGGCATTGTCTGCCAGCTGAGCGATCTCCTTTGGCGTGATCTTGGAAGAATCATTCCGAATCTGGATTACTCGACATTGGGTGAACCGCTCCGGAGCGGTTGATTCATCATTGCAGTAATGGCTGTAGACGTAGCACAGCACATGCTGCCAGGGTCTCGTGAGGGCGGCAATGGCCAGGTTGTTGGCTGCGGTACCGGTCCCGACAAACCACACACTCGTCGCGTCGCCGAAGATTCCTTGCAAGGCTTTGACGGCTACCGCGGTGTACTGGTCGTCTCCGTAGGCTCCGCAGTGCCCCTGGCTTG
>CBDUST010000270.1:0-6450 GCA_965369945.1 uncultured bacterium
CACCGGGTTCCAGTTCCCTGGGTCAAACGGATGCACCCGCACAACGCCCTATCGCCTTGTTTTGGACTTGGGTAGGCCCTCAGGAATACTCGCGCACGACCGGAACCCGGTGGGCGGTCTACCTAGATTCCAAATTTCGCCGAGATCACAGACACCGATGAAACCAACCGGACAAGCACCCAAGGCAGGTTTGGCACAGCAGTTGCACGAGGAAGTTGACGACAAAGTACTTTCCAGGAAGCGATTCCTGCAATACACTATGCAAGATGTACGTCATGTACACTACTAGCGGAGCACGACGTTTAATGCCAGAATCCAGCGTTCAACCTTCCAACGAGGGCGGTGACTGCCTAACGGTGGACCTCCCTACAGATCCGGTCAGAGTGACGCCGGAGCGAAAACTGCAGGTTCGGGAATTCAACCAATACTTGATCCTGCTGCCAACAGAGGAACAAGGGGTTCACCGCGAGGAAGCTGAGATCTGGTCTTGGCCGCGAAGCTCGGGCCTTCACATGGCCATCAGCGATTCCGCCTCCACGCCGCTTTAATTTGCTCCGGAGGGCGGAGTCCCACAATTGGCGATTGTGCTCTCAAAGCAGCCTGTACAGCTGGCGTGATTTGTTGTGCCAGGTGGTTGAACAGCTTCTGAAGATCGGCTGGCTTCGCCGCCCCGGGGTCAAACCCTGGCGGCAATTGGAACTGCACTTGAATCTGCTCCGGGACTTTGCGCTCCCGCTGCACCCGGAACTTGAACTCGAAGACGTGTGCCTGATACCGACTTTCGATTGCGCCTAGCAGAATGTCGGGAGTCTCACCTACATCGTCGTTCGGTCCAAGGTTGGCTAGCAGGTCGATCGGCTCACGCATCGCCATATCGCGTTCATAGGTTTCGTATAGTCGCCACATCGTATCATCAAGCTGCGCTTGGCGTTTGTGGTTAGCTACATGAAGACCAAGCTCCTCTCTGGCCTCCTTCCGGCTGATGCCATGCCCGTGATAACTCACTTCTTCAATGAGGCTTGCTAGAATCCGCCCGACTCTCTCTTGCTCGAGTTTTTGGTTGCGGGAATCAAGCAGGCGCTGACCTACCATCCGTATGTAGGCATGTTGTCGGTTGAGGAGACCAAGCCCGAGCGGTGAGATCTGATCCGTCAAGGATTTCAGCGCATCGACAAGTTCGTCTTCGCGACGGATACCGAACTTGTTCTTCACAAAATCGATGTAGTTGGTGAGATCTTCAACACCGACCGGAGCATCCTTTCCTTGACGATTCGAGATGAACGGATGCCGCTCTAGGGAAGGATCTATGGGCCCAAGTTCCCCCTTTGGACCCATGAAAATGTGATCTGCACCAAGAGCGATCATCGTCGCTGCACTCATCGCATTGTAAGGGACAAGCACGTTGAACTCACACGCGACTTCGCGAATCATAGAGGCGATCCGCCACGGAACGGCCGTATCGCCCCCGCCGCTAACGATGAAGATGGCGATCTTGAGCGAATCAGGTTTCACATCGGCGGTGATGGCGCGAATATGATCGTAGATGAGCCGCACCGCGTCCTCGGCAATCCGAGTGCTGGGACCATGATTCGTGCCGAGGAAGCTCCGGCTCGCATTTATGTAGGTTATTACCCGCGTGCCTCTGCCGAGCACACGTTCTAGTTCTCGTATGAGCTCGAGGCGAGTTGCAATCGTCGAACCAGCCCGTGATCGTCGAGACGGAGTCTTCTTGCTAGCTGCCCGTTTCCTTGCCATCGCTTCCTCATAACCTATCGAATTGTCAGTATAAGCTTCTTCCTCACTTTGTGCCAATTCGAAAGGAAACGATCTAAACAACCTGATCGCTATTTTCTCGGTAATGGCAGTTCTGCGCACGGGTCCACCAGCGAGGCCGCCGCAACGAATAGAGCTCTGAAGCGCAAAGAAAGACCGCGACCAATCCCAATAAAACCGTGACGGCTTTACTTGATCAATTCTGTTCAGCTGTCAGTTCTACCCCAATGCCTGGCACCGAATGTCGAAGATCCGCCGGGGCGGGCCTGGTGCCTACTCTGCTCTTCGGATTTGCCAGTACTCAACCTCGATTGGCGCCTCTCGGCCGAAGATGGTGAGCATAACGCGCACAAGACCCTGTTCAGTGGGATTCTCTTCAACTATCGCATCGTAGTCCTTGAATGGACCTTCGGTAATTGTGACGCGATCCCCGGGTTTGTAGTCTTCAGGCTCACCGAGAGCGGTCTTCATTCCGCTTTCTGGATTTGCCAGTACTCGAGTTCGATCGGGGCTTGTCGGCCGAAGATCGTTACCAAGACGCGCACGAGACCCTTGTCCGGGAGGACTTCGTCTACGGTGCCTTCGTAGCTCTCGAACGGGCCCTCGGTGATCGTGACGTTGTCGCCCACGTCAAACTCCATCTTGACGGTCGGCGTCTCTTCCGGCCGGCGCGAGTCGAAGAGCATCTTCTCGACCTCTTGGGTCTTCATCTGTGTGGGTCGCCCGGCCGTACCTACGAAGTCACCGACGCCGGTCGTTTCCTTGATGAGGAAGAAGACGTCCTGGGGAATGCGGCCATCGTCCTCGAGTTGCATCTCCACGAAGATGTAACCTGGATAGAGCTTGGTCTCGGCGATTCTCGTCTTGCCACCCTTGAGAGTCTTGGTCTTCTCCGTGGGAACCATGATGCGGCCCACGCGACGGTCAAGGCCTTCGATCTGCACCTTGCGTAGCAGCGTTTCGCGAACGTAGTTTTCCTTGTTGGACGCGACACGCAGGACGAACCAGTCCATGCCCTCGCGGTACATGGGCAGGTCGGCGGCGGGATCAAACGGCTTGTCGTCGGCGGTCTCGACTTCCACTACGGGCGGCTTTTTGGACCTACCCTTTTTGGATGACGGCGGCGCGGGTGCGGAGGTGGGGATACCTGCCGCGGCCAGCGTGGCATGTGCAGGTCGCTTCGCCGACGGCTCCGGACTCGAGGCGGGCTCGGCCGATGGGGGCGCTTCGCCCGCGCCGGCGTCGGCAGTCCCAGCGTCCGACTCCGTGACCGGCTCGGCACTCGACTCGGCGTCCGGCTCGTTCTGTGTTTGGGACTGACTGTTCAATTCGTCTATCACTTGGGCGATCTCTTTTCGCGGGGCTGATGATTCGCCGGTCAGCCTTCCAGAACGTTAATCCAACGGAAGAACGGCGTGAAGATCAGATAATCAAGAATAAAGATGGCGATGGCGATGAAGAACGTGAGGCCGATCACCACCCACGTCGAGCCGATGATCTCTCGCCGCGTCGACCAATTGACTTTCTTCATCTCGCCTTCGGTGGCGATGAGGAAGTCTCCGACTTTGGGCTTCACACAGATCAGGTAATAGAGCAGCCACCCGAAGAAGCCGAGCACAACAACCGTGCAGGCACCCTGGACGTAGATCGTCCTGGGCCCGAGTCTGAGGATTGAGAGTTGCTGCCACAACCACGCAGCGCCCATCAGAACGAGCGTCCCGCCGGCAATCGCCGACATCAGCCTCGTCCAGTATCCCTGTCCTTGTTTATAGATTCCAAATGCCATTGGGTCACACTCTTGTTCGGACGTCAACATTCCTCGGCGACGAGCCAACACGCCAGGGGTGACTCGAACACCCAACCTGCGGATTTGGAATCCGCTGCTCTGCCAATTGAGCTACTGGCGTCCGGTTATTCCATTCGGACTTCCGTCTAGCTTTTTTTCGCAGCGATCACTTGCGCTTGATCTTATGCAGCGTGTGCTTTCGTAAGCGCGGGGAGTACTTCTTAAAGCCGGCCTTGACTTTCTCGGCTATTCCGCCCTTGACACGGATATTCGTGCGATAGTTCAGATCGCCCGTTTCGGTGCATTGAAGCCACACGTGTTCGCGGTCTGATGCTTTCTTGGCCATAACGATGATCTCGCTAAAGGAACGACGGGGCTATATCACTCGATGATCTTGGTCACCACGCCCGACCCAACGGTGCGCCCACCTTCGCGAACAGCGAACCGCAGACCATCTTCCATCGCGATCGGTTTCCCTTCCAGGTCGATCAACATCGTCACGTTGTCGCCGGGCATACACATCTCCGCTCCACCGAGCAGATCGAGTTTGCCGGTCACGTCGGTCGTGCGGAAGTAGAACTGCGGCTTGTATCCGGAGAAGAACGGCGTGTGCCGCCCGCCCTCTTCCTTGGTCAGAACGTAGACCTCCGACTCGAACTTCGTATGCGGCGTGATCGAACCGGGTTTGCAAAGCACCTGCCCGCGCTCGACGTCATCCTTTTCGATACCACGCAGCAGCGTGCCGCAGTTGTCGCCGGCTTGTCCTTCGTCCAAGGTCTTGTTGAACATCTCGACGCCGGTGACGGTGGTCTTGCGACTCTCATCGGCCAGCCCGACGATCTCGATTTCGTCGCCGACATGAACCATGCCGCGCTCGATACGACCGGTGACGACGGTGCCACGACCTTTGATCGAGAAGACGTCTTCGATCGGCATGAGGAAGGGCTTGTCTGTCTCGCGCGTCGGCTCGGGGATGTAGCTATCCAGAGCTTCGATCAATTCATCGATCGACTTGCAGGCATCGTCGTCTTTTCCATTAGACTCCATGGCCTTGAGGGCTGAGCCCATAATGATCGGAATCTCATCGCCCGGGAAGTCGTACATCGACAACAGCTCGCGGACTTCCAGTTCGACGAGTTCCAGAAGCTCCGGATCGTCGACCGCATCAACCTTGTTCAGGTAGACGACCATCGCCGGCACGCCGACCTGTCGCGCGAGCAGAATGTGCTCGCGAGTTTGCGGCATCGGCCCATCGGTTGCAGCAACGACGAGAATCGCGCCGTCCATCTGGGCCGCGCCGGTAATCATGTTCTTGATGTAGTCAGCGTGCCCGGGGCAATCGACGTGCGCATAGTGTCGCTTCGGCGACTCATATTCCTGGTGACTGGTCGCGATCGTAATGCCGCGAGCTTTCTCTTCCGGCGCGTTGTCGATCTGATCAAACGTCCGAATGTCAGCTAGACCCTTGGTCGCTTGGCGCATCGTGATGGCCGCGGTGAGGGTGGTCTTGCCGTGGTCGATATGACCGATCGTGCCGACGTTCACATGGGGCTTGGTTCTTTCGAAAACAGCCTTAGCCATCTCAGAATCTCCAACAATTCTCTGTGGGGTCCATAGAAGTCAGACCCACCTTGAAATCAAGCGCTAATCGACCATGGACGCTCCATGATCGAGGCTATGCCGGACACCTTTGATAGGGTATCCACTTGAAGCCGCCGATGGGACTCGAACCCATGACCTCACCCTTACCAAGGGTGTGCTCTACCACTGAGCTACGGCGGCCAATCGACGGATCCATTTCGAGCCGGCTGTGGCCGACCCCGATTGAAAAACCGCCCCAAGCTGGGACGGACACAAGAGTGTAGCCGCTCTAGGCAACCTGACAAGGCCCCGCCCAGAGATTGCTCAGCAACTGCCACGCCGGGCGCCGACCCAGCTGAGGCTGCAACTACCCGAAGCCTAGTCTTGCGTCAGTCTCTGAACCCGGACGCCTCGGCCGTAACCGGTAGAACCATCGGGCTCCCCTTGTAGATCGGCTAGGTTCTTCCAGGTTCCTTGCGGCTGCACATGCCCATCCAGGAAGAGCATCAGGCAGGTATTGCCCGCGTAACGGAAGTCCACCTCGATCGTTGGGTCATCCGGATCATCCGTCGGGTCATCCGTCGGGTTATCCGGAGGCACAACCTGCCGATCGAACGGCCCGGGCTCGTCCTCGATCACCTCTCCGACGAAGGAATCGACCAGGTACATCGATTGCGAAGGGATTTTGATCTGAGCCGTCGTAAACCAGCCATTGAAAGTCGGCGAGTCCTCAACTGCATTGAAGAAGTTGTTGGCGGCGAACAGGCCCGGGCGCCCCGCCTCGCGGGCGCCGTCTCCAAACGGCTTGGGCAGAGGAGAATATCCACCGCCGATCCCACCGCCGCTTGGAGTGAAGTCGGCCGTATTCTCGGCAGCCGAGCGAAACGGATTTGGCGCATCGTCACCCGTGGCCTCGTAGAGCGATAGATCAGGCGAGTCGTAGCGATAGTCGTGTCCGGAGATCTCTACGGCATCGGGGAATGTACCAACCTCATAGACCGTCCAGAGGATATCGCTCCACGTGCCTTGATACTGCTCGCCCACGCCCGCCGTGAACTCCGACCGGACCTTGCCCCGGTAGCAGCTAGCACAATTGGGATATGAGTAGTCGAACTGGCTGGGGAGGATGAACTCCCGGTTGTCCGACGAGTACAGCTGCATCCAGGTGGCGATCTGACGCATGTTCGACATGGACTTGGTCATGAGCCCGCCCTTTTTGACCGCGGCCAAGGCGGGCAGCAGGATTCCGATCAGCAGCACGATGAGCCCGATCACGACGAGAAGCTCGGTGATCGTGAAGCCGCGACGGC
>CBDUST010000271.1:0-6359 GCA_965369945.1 uncultured bacterium
CTCCATCAGCGCCAATGATGACATCCGCTTCCGCCCAAGTCGTTTGTTTTGTGTTGGTATCTTGAAGTTGAACCGCAGGCTTATCCAGGTCAACGTCAACGCATCGCTGATCGAAATGACATGTAACGGTGGCGTGCCTCTGGGCCGCGTTGATCATCGCGAGATTGAGTCCGCTGCGCGACACGGAGTTGATCGCGTCGCCGGGATTCTTGCTGTAAGGCTGAAAAGTGAGCTGCCCGGTTGGTGAGTGGATCATGCGCCCACGCATGGGGATGGCGTCCGCGAGAATCGCCTGGTCGAGTCCAGCAAGTTTCAACCCGTGGATCGCGCGCGCCGAAATTGCGAGGTTAATCGAACGCCCACCAATGATCCCTGCCTTGCGCGGGTCACCTCGCCGTTCGTAGACGACGACTTCATACCCAGCCTCGCCCAGCAGACACGCTTGCAGCGCACCGGCCAACCCCGCTCCAACGATGATGATCCGCTCGCCGCGACTGTTGCTCATGCGGACAGTTTAGTTGAAACACGGAGCGCCACATGCATGAGGCACTTTGCATTGGGAGGAGGTAGCCGCGGGTGGTAACCCGCGGACGCCACCGAACACTGCCGCCGACCGCCCAGCGCAAATACCCCGTTCGGCTGCGATTCATTCTCCCGAATATCCTCAGTGTTTAGCCGTGTTCATCTGTGGTTCGCCTTGTTTTATCTCGTCAGAATCTGCGCGAAACGCCATGCTTCTTGGAACGTGTTGTAGAACGGCGTCGGCGCCACACGAATTATGTTCGGCTCGCGGAAATCACAGACTACTCCCGCATCCAATAGCGCCTGGAATCGCTCCTGCGGCTTATCGTGAACGAGGATCGAAAGCTGACAACCCTGCGCGTCCGGATCGGACGGGGTGATGATTTCGTAACCATCCGCCCCTGCTCGCTCAATCAAGAACCGCAAATAGCCTGTGAGCTTCTTGGATTTTTCGCGCAGTTTTTGGATACCTACTTCGTCAAACATTTCCAACGAAGCCCGAAGCGCCGCCATCGCCAGGATCGGCGGATTGCTCAGCTGCCAACCATCAGCACCGCTTTGCGCGACGAACGGGCGCTGCAAGTGCATCTGGAATCGGTCCTGCGGGTCATCTCCCCACCACCCGGCATACCGCGGCAAGTCGAGGTTGTTGCCGTGCCTTTCATGCACAAAGCAACCGCCCACCGCACCAGGTCCGCCGTTGAGATATTTGTACGAGCACCACATGGCAAAATCGACATCCCAATCATGCAGTTGCGGCGCGATGTTGCCTGCACCATGGGCTAGATCAAAACCAACCGCGCACCCCTTGCTCTTTGCCAGCGCAGTGATGCGCTCGATGTCAAAGACCTGTCCCGTATAGAAATTCGGGCAGCCGAACATGACTAAGGCGATCTCACCACCCTGTTCATCGAGCGTTGCCTCGATGTCTTCCATACGAAGCGTATGTTCGCCTTCGCGCGGCGCAAGTTGTAACAAGCCATCCGTTGGATCGACCCCACGTGTTCGCATATGTGTGGTAACTGCGTACAAATCCGATGGAAACGCCGGCCTCTCCACCATGATCTTGTATCGCGTTTCAGTCGGCTGATAGAAGGTGACCAACATCAGATGAATATTCACCGACAGGCTGTTCATGAACACGACTTCGCCTGCGCCCGGCTTGGCGCCAACCAGCCGAGCGCCGGATTCACTGAAAATCTCATGATACGAGAACCAAGGCGTTCGGCCGTCAAGATGCGCCTTGACCGCCAACGTTTGCCAATCTTCGACTTCTTGCTCGACGTACTGGCGCGCCTTGTCGGGTTGCAGGCCGAGCGAGTTGCCCGCGAAATAAATCACGCGGTTCCCATCGGCCGTTTGTGGACAACCGAACCGCTCGCGATAGCCGGCAAGCGGATCACGCTCGTCTTGTTGCTGGGCGTACGTCTCAGTGGGTTGGTATGAATCGGTCGTCGGCGTGGTTGCGATTTCGCTACGTGTCATGCATTGATCGTAGCAGCAACCGGCTGTCGATCACCGAGCATTGCCGGTGCTATTTGCCGAAGTGACCGCCGCTGGGGCCGTTGCAATCATCGCCTTATCGAGGTTCAGAAACTCCATCGCCGTCCCCGCCAACATGCGCTGCTTGTCGCCGGCGGAGATGTCCGCTAGCTGCTCGATAAGACGTCCCGGGCAATCTTCGCCGAGGATGAATGGATAATCCGTGCCGAGCGCGATCCGATCGGGCCCCATGAGATTGATCAAATATCGAAGCGCTTCAGGATCGTGCACGAGTGAATCGAGATAAATCCTGTCCAAATAAGCGCGGGGTTCGCTAGCGCAATCAGGTGCGACAACGTCCGGGCGCGTTCGATAGCCGTGCTCGATTCGTCCGATGGTGAAGGGGAACGATCCGCCGCCGTGGGCGAAGGCGACGCGGAGATTCGGCAGCCGATCGAACACGCCGCCCAGAATCATCGAGCAGATCGCCAGCGCCGTTTCAGCGGGCATCCCAACCAGCCACGGCAGCCAATATTTGGGCATGCGCTCTTGGCCGAGCATCTCCCATGGATGAACAAAGACCGCGGCATTGAGTTGCGCCGCTGCCTCGAGAATCGCTACGATCGGCGGATCGTCGAGGTTGTACCCGTTGACGTGCGTGCCGATCTCAATTCCCGCCATTCCCAATTCGTTCATGCAGCGTTCAAGTTCTTTGATCGCCAGCGTTTCATCTTGCATCGGGACAGTCCCCAGCCCGACGAAGCGATTGGCATGCGCCCGACACACGCCGGCGATGTGATCGTTGAGCAATCGCGCAAGGTCAAGCGCATCGGCCGGCTTGGCCCAGTAGCCGAACATCACGGGGACGGTGGAGAGGACCTGCACGGTTACGCCGTAGTGATCGCAATCGTTGAGCCGTTCGTTTGGCTCCCAGCAGTTGGATTTGATTTCGCGAAACGATTTGCCGTCGATCATCATTCGCGCGCAGCCGGGGCAGTAATGATCGAGCTTCACCCATCCGCCGTAGCCGTAGCGTTCGTGCAGGTCAGGCCAATCCTTGGGAAGGATGTGCGTATGCAGGTCAATTTTCAGGTCGGCTTGGCTGCGCAAGTTCAGGTAGCGTACCAGAATCGTGGCCGTCTGCGAATCGGCATGCGCTCGATGGCGATGGTCTTGTCGACCACGCTCGATGGGGCAGTGTACATCCCGCGACTAGAGCAGTTTCAACGCTCTTGTAGCATCAGGACGTGGCAGAAAAAGGACTCAGTAGCTGCCTCAAGACCAGTGGCATCGCGAGTCAATCGGAACCTCGCCCGTGCCACCGGAGTAGCCCCGATCGACCCGTTGGGACCGGCAAATTCATCGTGGCGTTCGATGACTAGCGCACGCAGCCGCTACGTCTTCATTGAAACTGCTCTAGTGGAACGAGCGTCTCGCCCGTTCGAGAAGTGACGACTGCACGGCCGAGACGGCCATGCCACCTGATACCGACGCTTACCGGGTCCCCCTCAGCGCCGCGCCGCATTCCGTACAGACCGCCGATGTACCGACAGGATATCCACAAGGCAGCAGCTGCCCGATCGATCACGCCGGCGTTTGAAGTTGACGTCGCCAACCACATTCCGGACAGCCGGTCGAGTAATCTCGGCGTAGGTCGTACCCACACGAGAGACACCGGCCGCGCATTTTGCGAATCGCTCGGCGAACCAGCCACCACAGGCCGACGACGGTCATCGCCGCCAGCGCATACACCAGCGTGTTGATTGCGAAGCCCGGCCAGACCGGAAGCAGTGGCAATACGCGCACGTAAGGACTCTTCGAGTAGCCGCCTCCGACGAGCAGAACAAGGAGCGTGCCGTCGGTTGGCAGTGGCAGCGCTGCTGTGTAGGACGGTTTCTGAATCGGGACTGTGCCGGGCCTGATCGGATTGTGCTCCCTCCCTTCCATTGAAGCCAGGGGCCATCCGGCGCGATGAATGTGAATGAGCTCCGCACGTTGCGGCCCTTCCTGAACCACAAGCAGATGGAGTCCTCTTCCGCGGTAGGCTCGGTCAATCCAAAGGCGGTCGTCTTTCAGTTGCGGCCGACGTTCTTCAGCCTGCCATCGCCCGCGGCGGTAGTCGGCGGTGAGCAGTGCGTCGAATACAGGAGGCGAGGGCCAGGTAGCGCAGCCCCAGGCGATCAGCAGATTCAGAATCGCCGCGAGCACAATGAAGACCACGACCTTGTTCAGTAGCCCTCTCACATCCGCACGATACCGCGTTTCGGCCAGATCGCCGGGGAGGTTCGTAGCGGCAATCCCACTGAAGTTGGAGAATCCAGTTGACTTCTGTCTGTGAATACGGTATATTCTGAAGTAACAGAAATTGGAGAAGCCATGCTTGCCCTTTCGCCTGCCGCTAAGAAGTTCATCCTGCACTGGGGGGAAATGGGGCCCAAATGGGGCGTGAATCGATCCGTGGCTCAGATTCATGCCTTGCTCTACCTCGCTGAGTCACCTGCGACGGCTGAGGACATCGCCGAAGCCCTGGGGTTGGCGCGATCCAACGTGAGCACCAGCCTCAAGGAGCTTCAGGGCTGGGGGATCATTCGCCTGGTTCACGTCATGGGCGATCGCCGCGACCACTTTGAGAGTATGGCCGACGTGTGGGAGATGTTTCAGATCGTGATGGACGAGCGCAAACGCCGTGAGATCGACCCGACGATGAAGCTGCTGCGCGAGTGTCTGGTCGAGTTGAAGCAGGACGGCACCGCCCCGGCCCATCTCAAGAGCCGCCTCGAAGCAATGTTGAGCTTCTTTGAAACGATGAGCTCGTGGTACTCGCAAATCCGCCTCCTGCCGCACGGCGCGGTCGTCAAGTTCGTGAAGATGGGGTCGAAGGTCGGCAAATTATTGGGTGTGAAGGCCGGGTAAGGGGCACGCCATGAATATTGAAGCGCAGGAAACACAAGGAAAGCCGACCCAAGGTTTTGGATGGGTGTTCTATGACGGCCATTGCTCGATCTGTTGTCGTTGGGTGGGTCGGTTCACGAACGCCCTGCTTCGTCGTGGCTTTCTCACCGCACCGTTGCAGCGTGGTTGGGTACAAGAACGGCTCGCACTCGACGCTGATGCTGTGCTCACTGAGATGCACGTCATCACTGCTGATGGAAAGCACTTTGGGGGCGCCAGCGCACTCGTCTTCCTTGCGGGCCGAATCTGGTGGACTCGGCCGCTCGCGCTACTCAGCAAGGTTCCGGGGGTGATGCGCCTGTTCGCGAACGCGTACCGCTTCGTCGCTAAACGTAGGTACTGCGGGGCAGGCAATTGCTCGATCACTCATCCCACCAACTCACCCGTAACGTCCGACGATCGCTCGGAGCCTGCACATGAAGCTGATCGAGCCGCCTAAGCCTCCACTACGCGAGTCGTCGTCCGCGATCGCCCGTCAACGCTTCGAGCGGCTTGAAGGCTGGCCGCTATTTCACAGCGATTGGATGCGAGCGCTGTTCATTCATTACGAAGTTGACCGAGATATGCTGCAAGCGCAGATTCCCTTTGAGCTGGACCTTCATGAAGGCCGCGCGATCGTATCGCTGGTTGCGTTCACAATGCAGGGGCTTCGGTTACCCATCGCCGGCCGACTTGGCGCACTTCTGACCGCGCCGGGTGCAACGCACGGCCTGCTGAATGTTCGTACATACATCAAACACGCTGGCGAGCCCGGCATCTACTTCATGACTGAATGGATACCCAATCGACTCAGTATTCTCATCGGACCGCGCACCTATGGCCTGCCTTATCGCTACGGCAAGCTCGACTATCACCACGATCACGAAGACGGCCAACTCTCCGGGACGGTTACCCCGGGCGGTAACTGCGGCCGATTAGTCTACGAAGCGCACGTTGCTCCGGACGCGAGCTATGAACCCTGTGCCGAGGAAACGTTGAGTCATTTCCTATTGGAACGCTACACCGCGTTTACGAAGTGGCGCAAGCGAGCGAGATTGTTTCGCATTTGGCACGAGCCGTGGTTGCAAACTCATCCGGATGTGACGATTCTCGACGACAGCGCGCTAGCGGCCAGCGGATCGTGGCATGGAGCGGCCCGATTGATCGGCGCAAATTATTCGCCCGGCGTTCACCCCGTCTGGATTGGTCGGCCGCACTCGGTGCAGACGGCGCAGACACCAATCGGATAGCCGCAATGGGGGCATTGGTTGCGTTTGCGACGGACCGCTCGCCGGATCAAGAACGGAGTGCAAACTAGAATCCATAGGCTGGCCGCGGTTGCCGAGTAGAACAGTGTGTTGATTGCAAACCCAAACCAGATAGGTCGAAGCGGTAGATATCGTTCTAGTGGAAAAGTCCCCCGA
>CBDUST010000272.1:0-6334 GCA_965369945.1 uncultured bacterium
AAAATCGACTCCTTCCGCTTGCGGTCGCTGTATTCAACACGATTCCTGCGCAAACGACAACTGACGCCGGCGGATCGCTGTCTTAGTCGCCCAAACCGCTATATTCACACCGTGCCGAGCACGTCTCATGGACGACGATCTGCACTAACGACGGCAGCAACGGCTTTACACGATCCCAAATCCATTTCGCCAACATTTCGCTTGTGGGGTTCTCCAGACCTTCGATCTCGTTGAGACAGTAGTGATCCAATTGCGTGCGGATCGGCTCGATGGCTGTCTTGATCTCGCCGTAATCGATCAGATAGCCTTTGGCAGACTCCACCTCGCCCTGCACCACAACATCCACGCGAAACGAATGCCCGTGCATCCGCCGGCACTTATGTTCCTGCGGAAACGTAGGCAGCCAATGTGCTGCCTCAAAACCGAAAGATTTGACCAATCGCACCTGCATAGGCGGTCATCATAGGGGTCGCGGCGGGTCCAGGCAGGGAGTTGAAGCCCGAACTTAGTTCTGCAGATTTGATCCTTTCGTGCCATCAGACCGCATCGGATGTCGTTGTTGTAGGTAGACAACCCCGTGGGCAGTTCGGACAGTAGGCCGGCCAAGAAACAGTGAAGCGATGCTCTTGCCAGACGACTTCGATGTGCTCTTACAGGATGCGTACCGATACGCTTGTGCACTGACGCACGACGACACGGTTGCTGAGGACATCGTACAGGATGCGTGTGTCTCGATCATGAAAGCGGGCGGCTCATGGGATCGCCCGTACCTTTTTTCCGCGGTTCGCGCTCGCTTTATCGATTTGTACCGAAGACAACGACGAGCAAGTGCGCGTCTGACTCTGAATCCCAACGGTGCTATTGAGAGTACTGCGTCCCCGCCAGCCGGATGTGAAACAGAGCGCCAAGATCGAATCCGGAGCTTGGACAATGCACTGGCAAAGCTGCGCGCAACTGAACGAGAAGCTCTGTTTCTTACGGAAGTCCAAGGATACACGGCGCAGCAGATCGCCGATCAGACTGGGCGCAGCCGGGGCACCGTACTGAGTCTCTTGAAGCGAAGCCGTAAGAAGCTCCTTGAACTGCTAAATCCTTCAGAATGTGAGGTCGAATGATGAATCAGCGGGATCTGAAGCAATCATTGAGCGATCACTACTCTTCCAAGACTCTTCCAGCGCACCGCACCGCACAACTGCGCGACTTGGTCGAGCAGTCGTCTCTGCGTCATCACGTCAACGGTGAACGTTCTGACTCGTCCCAGCGGTTCCGATGGAGAATCTCAGCGCTCTCGGCGGTGGCAACCATCGCAATAACATTAGCAGGCGTATACGTGATTGAACTGAACGGGCAGCCGTTTTTCCCAAACTTGCGACGCCTCGTTGGGAGCCAACCGGCTGACATTCAACCCGCAGCGCTCGGTAGCGCGGAGGTCGTGGCTGTGCGGGTTCATGCCGACTGGTGTAAGCCAAGCCATGTCATGCAACCTCGTTGCTCCCAGCTGAGACAGGCCTTTGCCGCGGACGATGTGCTATTCATCGATCTTGACATAACCGACCAGAACACCAAGAGACAAGGCGAGTATCTCATGTCGGCGCTGGGCTTGGAAGACATCTGGACTGAACACGGTGGAATCAGCGGGGAGATGCTGATCGTCGATCCCAAGCGGAAGATCGTATTGACCACCCTTACACAGAATCACGATGTGCCGAGTATGACCGCAGCTCTGAACGAAGCTCTACACGACTCTGATAGCTAGCCCCAATTTCCCAAAATCCTGATCCTCTGGCCCGCCCTGATCCTCAATGCTTACACAAATGGATCGCGTGGATGCGATCCGTGCGCCCAAATGGTTTTCGCAACAAGGAGATCCAAAATGAACGTGCAACGATCGGTACTGAAGACGGCATTGGCAATCTGCCTCATCTCGACCTTCCTCGGCGTGGGGATGGTCAGTGCCCAGTCTAAGCAGAACGTGGACCGGCCCGTCCAGCCGCGCCTGATTGCGGTTCGATATCACGCCGACTGGTGCAAAGCGTGCTGCACGCTCGCACCATGTTTCGACAAACTACGGACATCCATTCGGAACGAAGCCGTGCTCTTTGTAACACTTGACTTCACCGATGACCAGTCCAAGAAACAGGCCGAATATCTCGCCGCCGTCTTGAATCTCGATGAAATCTGGCAGTCCAACGGCATGAAGACGGGGCGTGTCTTACTTATTGACCGCGCGCAAAAACAGGTCGTCGAGACGCTGCTGTCCACTGACACCCTGGCGCAAATGCAGGCGAAACTGAACGGCGTGCTCGAGGTCGCTTCTGAATAGGCGAGTCGCTCCGCTCGATCTGAGCTATGGCTCGGACATCTGGTGACGAGAACATCAGGTGTCCGAGCCCGTTTTTTCCGCGGAGACCTCATCGAGCACTTCCGGTTTCGCTCGCGGCGCGTGAGCCATGTGCCGCTGTACGCTCAGCATCATTACCGCTCCAACGATCGCAACGCTTCCGCTGATCCACTGCGCCGTGGTCAGCACCTCCGCAAACAGAAAGAACGACGCGATTGCTACCACGAAGGGATGCAGCTGCAAGACACCGGCCGAGACCGCAACCCCCAAACGGGCGATACTCATGTAGTACAGCACATGCCCCAGAGCGATCCCGATTACGGCAGAAAGCAGCAGCAGCGCAAACTCTGATCGCGGAAGCTCAATCACTTCAACCCCGGAGCGCCGACCGAATAACACCATCAGCACGACCATCGCCGCTGCCGTGTACTGGCTTATCATCGCAAAAGCAACAACCGAGTTCCTGTCGCGCATGTATTTGCGAACCGACAAGGCATATAACGCGAAGAACAATCCGCTGACGATCGCCAGAAGAATCCCCAGTGTGGCGCCGGCGTCCGGTCGCTGCTGTCCCATCAACAGCGCGCCGCTTGTTCCACCCATCACGGCCAGCACACCCAACACATATGACCGCGAGCGAATGACCCGCCGTTCGCTAGGAAACAACAAGTACGCCCCAACCGCAGCGAAGATGATCTGACTCCGCAATCCGAAGCTCAGGAGCCCCGGTTCGATCTGGTAATGTGCGCAAACGAACGTGACCTGCCCGATCGCGTTGACGATGCTCGGTACGATCGCCGCCTTCCACAGGCCGGGCTTCAATCGGCCGCCGAGCAACCCGATCACCAACACCGGCGCCCACAGCAGCGCGGAGAAACCGTACCGCCATCCATTGGATGTCCATGGATCGATCAGATCGACAAAGTGCCGCAAGAACAGCGGAACGCTCGACCAACCCAACAAGGTCAGCGTAATAGTCAAAGTTCCGAACGCGACTGGCTTGGAGTCGTGGGTCATATGGGTCTGGCGTGAGAACGATGTACTTGTTGATGGCTTGCCGCTGCTTCGCCTAAACGCCGCGCGTGCAAGGTGACCAAATGAACTTGTGCAATTGCATCTGAAGGCGAGCAGACCCGCCCGGCAACGGATCATCCAGCATCCATTGGGCCAGCGCTTGTGGATCCAGTCCGGCGCAACCGGCGATCTCCTCGCCCGGCGACTGCTCAAACACCGGCGACATCAGTACCGCCCCGCAGCGTTCGTGAATCCGATACTCAGCGATAATCGAATTTGCCCAGTCATAATCAGCCCGATCGGTGATGACGAATTTCACTTCGTCGCGCTGCGTAAGATGTTCGGCATTCGACCAGAGATTGCGATCCGCTGCGCCGCTTCCCGGGGTCTTGATATCGACAATCCGAATCGCCCGCGGATCGCACCGGCTAATGTCGCACGCGCCCGACGTCTCGATCAACACTTCCTTGCCCAAATCGCAGAGCGCCGCCGTCAGCGGATGCACTGCCTCTTGCAGCAAAGGCTCGCCGCCGGTGATCTCAACCAACTCAACCGGATGGGAGCATACCTCCCGAACCACTTCGTCTACTGTCCGAATGTTGCCTTCCGTAAAGGCGTACTCCGTGTCGCAGTAGCTGCACCGCAAATGACACCCCGCCAGTCTGACGAAGACGCACGGACAGCCCGCGCGCGTGGATTCACCCTGAATCGAAAGGAATATCTCATTGATGCGCAGGCGGTCAGCGAACATCGTCGAAGATGATAGGCCCGGGCCTTCGCGACCGGTCATCGGACGTCCTCGACAGGCGAAACGACCGCCCTATACTTGGCGACCTCGTTGCGACGGCCTTGCAACAAGCCCAGGTGGCGGAATTGGCAGACGCGCCAGCTTGAGGTGCTGGTGGGATTAATATCCCGTGGAGGTTCGAGTCCTCTTCTGGGCATTGAAGCGAAGAAACACAAAAAGCTCACGGGTTTACTTCTCCCAGCGAACCGCCGGGCCCGACGATGGCTTCTAAGAAACACAAAAAGTCCAGCGAAGCCAAGATCGAGAATCGCAAGGCTCGATACCAATACCACATCGAGGACACGCTGGAATGTGGCATCAAGTTGGTCGGCACCGAGGTCCGCTCGGTTCGTAATGGGCAGGTTAGTCTTGCCGAGGGTTATGTCCGGGCCACGGAGGAGCCACCCAGTCTGACCCTACACAGCGTGCACATCACTGAGTACGCTCCCGCCGGCCCTCGACAGCACAATCCGACCCGCGTTCGCCGCTTGTTGGCCCACCGCCGAGAGATCCGCAAGCTCGCGCAGCAAACGCGCGAGAAGGGCTTCACGCTCGTCCCGCTGAAAATGTACTTCCTCAACGGCCGAGCCAAACTGCTCATCGGCCTCGGTCGAGGTAAGGGACGCGCTGACAAACGACAAGACCTCGCGACCAAGCAAGCCCGGCGTGATATCGATCGGGCGATGTCAAGACGAGCGCGGAAGTAGGACATCCGGGGGCGGGGTCCGGGCGCGGAACGCGTGCCCGGAATGTGGAGTAACAACCCTTTAGTCCCCCGGGCTCCGCCCGGGGGACGGATTGGTTTGGACGATCGACGCGCACCGGAACCCCCGGCAGAGCCGGGGGCTAACGGATGGAGTATCCTTTGTTGTCGTGAAGTGCCGGATTACACGACTCGTCGTCTTCCTCGTCCTCAGCGCGATCGTCAACGTCGCCGTGGCGTGGGGGTTTGCGTACTGGATCGTTCCGTACAAAGGCCAAATCTTTCCTGCGCAGAACGGGATAGTGGAAGTCTACTTCGCAGTAGGTGATTCGTTGCCCAGGTGGGTCTTCAAGGAATTGAGGCAACCCGGCGCATCGACCTTGGTCTGGTGGGACCAAAGGTCTGACCCAAAACCCGTGGAATCCAAGCAGGCTTTAGTGTTCTCGATGAGGAATCTCTTCGAGCAGGCATCGCCGCCACCCTGGAGCGCAGTACGCCGAACGCCCGTCGCTTCACAACAGGTCGAGACTTCGCAGGTTCGTCCGATCGTCGAATGCGCTCGCGGTTGGCCATGTCTTGCATTGCTTAGTCGCATCGATTTGCAACGAAACCCTACGACTCGCGAGTACGACATCACTAAAGTTGGAGGCGGGATCCCGATCGAAACACACCACTGGCCACCGCAGAAGCCGGGTATGGTTTGGTACACCGGCCCAATCCCCCAGCGCGCCATTCTTCCCTACCGCCCCATCTGGCCCGGCTTCGCGATCAATACGATCTTGTTTGCTGCGATCCTGTGGTTACCTTTCGCGCCGTTCCACCTACGACGATATGTGCGCGTCAAGCGCGGTCACTGCATCAAGTGCAACTACGATTTGCGCGGAACTTCCGGGGGCGTTTGCCCGGAGTGTGGTAAGGAGCTTTGCGAAGTGGTGACGCAATGAAGCGAAAGCGAGGCCGTGTCAAATGGGTCGGGGTGGCCGCATGTGCCTTCCTATTGTGTGCTTGGATTGGCACGTTCTGGTCGGCGATCGGCTACCAGTTCCCAACCGTGGTTGTCGACCTGAGCGTCGGATGCTTTGAAGTATCGGTGTACCCCAAAGGGATGCCAACGCAGGGATGGTTCGCCGCGTGGCAGCCCTACGAAGCCTATTGGCTGCCAACGATCATCCGCGGCAGCTTCATAACCTCACGAACAACGCACGTTTTTGTTCCACTTTGGATACCGCTTCTTCTTGTCGGAGCGGCGACGATCTGGGCGTTCAGACATGACTGGCGATTTGCGCCGGAACACTGTCAGGCATGTGACTACGACCTGCGCGGCGATTTCTCAGTCAGCTGCCCCGAATGCGGCTGGCGACGGGAAGATGTGGCGTAGAATGACGTCGTGAAGGATAATGACCTCAAATGATCGGCTATTGGTGGACAGCATGGCTTTGGTGGATCGGCGGCGCAGTGGTTGGCTTGCTCGGTCTATGGCTGCTCTATT
>CBDUST010000273.1:0-6313 GCA_965369945.1 uncultured bacterium
CGTGCGACTTATCATGGCGTGACATCCGCACGGGCAGGATGCCCGTGCCACCGGTCTTGAGGCAGTTACCTAGTCCCTGTTCTGTCATTCCCTGACGCCACAAGACCATTGAAACTGCTCTAACGAGCCGGTGGCGTCGCTTCAATCGAGTTCGTCAACCTCATCCACTGGGCGCGACACCCGATACGATTCGTTGAACCAAGCGCCTAGATCTACCAGCCGACATCGATCGGAACAGAACGGGTAGTTGGGGTCTGACGAATCGACGGGCTTACCACAGGAACGGCACGGCTTCTGGGCAGCCTGCGAGGACGGTTGATCATCCGGTGCGTTAGCCATCAAGCCCCTCCAATCGCGAAACAAGTGAATCGGGCGCTTCGATCGTGATACGCCGTACGTCCACGGCAGTGTGGTCCAGCGTCACGTCGATGCGCTCTTCGGGCAACGCCGGCTCGATTCTCGACGCCCACTCGATGGCGAGCACGGTGTGAGGCGCGGCGCGCAAGTCATCCCACCCGATCGTTTCCAGTTCATCGGATCCGGCGAGTCGATAGGCATCAAGGTGGGCTAAGCGAAGTTCAGCGCGGCCGTTGTACTCGTGACAGATCAGGAAACTTGGGCTGGAGATGGCAGCTCCGTCCAATCCCATACCCTTCGCCAGCCCCCGAACAAAGCAGGTCTTGCCCGCCCCCAACGGCCCGTAGAGACAGATAACATCAGCCGCACGCAAGCGTCGGCCGAGCTTCATTGCCAGCTCGATGGTCGCTGCCTCGGACTCACTATTAAGGACGATCCTCATCCTAACGGTGCTCCCACCCCAGTTGCGAGGCATCGAACGATTCGGATCCATGGCGCACGATGACCGGTGAACTTGAAGGATCGTTGCGCGCGACGACACGTCCTATCGGCGTGATCGATACGTCCGCGATCCCGTCGGGTACGACTCCAGTGGCTGTGAAGCACAACTCGTAGTCCTCCCCATCGCTCATGGCGCGTCGCCAGTCTAGGCCGTCATGAGCCGGCACGGAATCGGCGTCAATCTCAATCGTAACCTTGGATTGCTCGGCAATATGTGATGCATCCCGGCCGAGGCCGTCGCTGATGTCGATCATGGCGTGCAGTTGTGGCCCGAGGGTCTGCGCTAACTCAATCGCCTCTGAGATACGCGGCTGGAAGGTCAGATGTCGTCCCAGGCCGTGCTTATCGACGGAGCCGCCCAGACGGCCCGTTACAAAGACCGTGTCCCCAACCCGGGCGCCGCTTCGCTGAATTGGCGGCGTTGGGCCAGGTTTGGCCAAGACCGATACGGCCACCACCATCGGCGACTGTTCTTGGCGATGCACAGCGATATCACCGCCGATCAGCGGACAACCGTAGTGGTCAGCGGTATGGTTGATCGCATCGAAGAGTTTCGTGGCCCAGGGTTCGGTTTGATCGGGTGGCAGGGTCACAGCGGCAAGCGAGGCGACTGGCTGAGCCGCCATCGCCGCCACGTCGCTGAGACATCGAGTCACGGCCTTTCGGCCTACCATTTCTACTGGCGTGGTCTCCAGGTTGACGTGGCGTCCATCGACGAGCTGATCTACCGCCGCCAGCCACGATGAGCCGTTGACCCGCACCATCGCCATGTCGTCACCGGGGCCAATCAGCACCGCCTCGCTGTCGGTTGCAGTTGCAAACACGTGTCGCAATAGCTGGAACTCTCGCATCGAGCACAAGTCTAGGCGTTGACACGGGTTGTGCTGGCCTACTCGGTCGATTAGCGGGGTGAACCCTTGGGCGCGACCCGGGCACCCTTACGGAGACGACCTAGGGAATTCCCTTATGTGTAGATTTTTGCCGTTCCTGCCGCAAGTGGCCTGGAAGAAAATGGTATCGTTTTTTCCAGCCCAAGCCGTGGGATGCCCGATACGGTCAACGCCACCGAGACGTGGCTTTGGAGAGACAGGATGGGCAGGATATTGAGCCGCATCCAGAACCGGGCGGGAACGCAAGTTCATTGCATCGGGGGTAATGTGCGCCGCGAAGTTGGTGAACAACCTGTCGGCGGACTTCGTACTAATACTAGAAGCTTAAGGTACGGTCTGTGTGAGACCGGGCGTTGGCGCGGGTTGAGCCCGCCGTAAGAGCCTCGATGTACGCTTGAGTTTTTCCAAACTCCTTTCTCCTTTCTTCTTTCTCCTCCTCCGCCGTCCCGACCTCGGTTGGGACGGCGGGTGTTTTTGGACCCCATCATTGCCCTGTGCGGTTTATCGTTGCGCGGCCCCGGCCACTTTACCCAGCAGCGAAAGAAGGCGCTTCGCATTGCGATCCGAAGCGCCTTGATGAGAGCGGATGATGGCGCGCCCATTCTCTGCTAAGGCAGATCGGCGCTGCGGATCGTCAAGCAGGTCGCGCAGCGTCTGTCTCAACTTCTCTCGTGTGGTCTGTACGATCCCGTCGCCGGCTACTAACGCATCGACCGTTTCCTTGAAGTCATCGACCGCGGGCCCGACGATTGTGGCTTTACCCAGCGCGACGGGCTCCGTCACATTCGAGCCGTAAAGATCACCGAAACTGCGACCGACCACAACCACGTCCGCCAGCGCATAGGCTTGGCTCAGTTCGCCGATCGTGTCGAGCAGGAACCGGCCGGTCGTGCTTCCATGATCACCACGCGACCGGCGGGCGCATCCGGGCATATCCGCAGCCGCTTGGTCGAACCACTCAGGCTTGCGCGGCGCACACAAGAGCTGTACATCATTCGGAACGGATTCCATCAGAAGTTCGGGCTCTCCGCGGGCAGTTGAGCCGGCCACCACGAGTGGACGGGAGCGATCGATCCCCAGCGCCGCGGCCAACTCATCCGAACCGTTTACATCGTCAGTGATCTGTGCAGCGTCCCATTTCATAGTTCCGGTGACATGTACTCGCGCCGCCGGGACACCCAACTCTCGGAACCGCTCAGCGTATTGCTCGCTCTGGACTGCCGCGAATGCCAGTTGGCTGAACAACCCGCGGACCAGCGGTCGCACCAAGCCATAGCGACGAAAGCTGCGTTCACTCAACCGGCCGTTGATGACACAGACTGGAGTGCCGCGTCGTGAGCAGGAACTGATGAAGTTTGGCCATAGTTCCAATTCGAAGCAGGCGACGACGTCCGGCCTGACCGATTTGAGGAATCGCTCGACACAGTACGAAAAGTCGAAGGGATAGCGGACGACGTCGAAGCGGTCGCCATAGAGCTTGGTTGCACGATTGAAACCGGTGTCTGTGGTGGCGGAAACGATGATCCGCCGGGCCTCGTCAGATTCGGCCAAACGATTGAGCAGCGACTCAATTGCATTGACCTCCCCCACCGAAACAGTGTGGATGAGGATGCGTCCCGGGCCGTCGCCGTCGATTCGAGCCGTGCGGCCCAACCGTCCGCCCCAGTCGGTTTTGATCTTCCCAGTGCGGATCATGCGTACCAGCCAGACTGGAGACGTGACCACGGCAACGATGAGATAGACCACGTCGATGACCCAACGCATGGCCCGAGAGTGTAGCTGCGACAGCTGTTTCCTGAGAATTTCCCCGGATCGGGGCTTGGCAGACCGGCGCGACTGCATCACAATGAAGGGAGAACCTCGGCTGCCGGACGCCTCGGCGCCTTGTGGAGCCCAATCGGATGCTGGAACTTCACGTGTGCAACAAACAGGGGGAAGTGCTGCGAGCTTTCGCCCTCGGTGACAGCGAGGAAGTGATCATCGGCCGCGACGAGACCTGCGATATTCGTATCCGCGCCAAGACCGTCTCCAGGGAACACTGCACCGTCGAGCGGGAGGGTGAGGATTTCGTGCTCCGCGACCTCGGCTCCACCGGCGGTGTCTTCCTCGACGGCCAACGGGTGGACCGAGTTCGACTTCGCAGCGGAATCGAGGTGACGGTCGGTCCGGCTGTCTTGAAGTTTTACGACAACGAGATCTAGCCTAACCCAACATTCGCCGTCGCCTCGCTTCATGACATTTCGTCGAATCCGTGCGGGCGGTGATGCTACGGCTTCGTCGACCGGTTGGAATGCCACGTCGGCTTGGTGATGCACCGTTTGGGCCAAGTGGGTATTCTTGATTCGATACGGATCGAGGTGCGGTTGGAGCGGCCAGCCTGGAATTGCTCGGTCTCATCCATTATCTGGAGGGCTCAACTGATGTTCGACTTCCGCCCAGCCTTGAAGTGTGCTTTGCTTGGGATGGGACTGATCCTCGCGGCGCCATTCGTCCAGGTAGCACAAGGCCAACAACAAGACCTGATCCCGCGCAGCGTGCTCTTTGGGAATCCGGATCGTGCAGCCGTGCGGATCAGCCCCGATGGAACACAACTAAGCTACCTCGCTCCGCATAACGACGTGCTGAACGTGTGGGTGCAAACAGTCGGCCAGGACGACGCCAGGCCGTTGACCAATGCAATCAAGCGCCCGATTCGGATCTATTTCTGGGCTCATAACAGCGAGCAAATCCTTTACGCCCAGGACGCTGCCGGGAACGAGAACTTCCATCTCTTCGCGGTGAACGTCCAAACGGGTGACGAAATCGATCTCACGCCGTTCGAGTCGGTTCAAGCTCGCGTTGTCGCAACCGACCGGGATTTTCCCGACGAAATCCTCGTCGGGATCAACAATCGCGTTCCAAAATGGCACGATGTTTGGCGGATCAACACGCGCACTGGAGAACGTCAACTCGTTTTCGAAAACGACGAATACGCAGCACTGCTGGTAGACAATCGTTTCCAGATTCGCGCGGGTATGCGATTCCTCAGAGATGGGAGTCAAATTGTCTATGTTCGCGATGGAGATGACCAGCCGTGGTACGAACTGATTCACTGGAAACAGGAGGACACGTTAACGTCTGGTGTCAGCGGGTTTTCACGCGACGGTCAGACGATCTACATGCACGATTCACGCTCGGGCGACAAGGCCGGGCTGTATGCGTACTCATCAGTCGGCGAAGAACCAACCTATGACCTCATTGCCCGTAGCGATTTGTCTGACCTGAGCCAGGTCGTCTTTGACCCTGCGACCGGTCGGCCCCAAGCTGTCGCGTTTGAATACACGCGGCGACAGTGGCAAATCCTCGACCCGGCGATCGAAGACGACTGGAACTATCTCACCAACCTCAGGGACGGCGAGATGTTGGTTGTGAGTCGAAGTCACGACGACCGGCTATGGACTGTGGCTTACGTCAGAGACGATGGGCCGGTCGAGTACTTCCTGTACAACCGTGATGAGGGCGAGGCGACGTTCTTGTTCACAAACCGTTCGGGGCTCGCTGACTATAAGTTGGCCAAGATGAAACCGATCGTTATCACGGCTCGAGATGGCCTGAAACTAGTGAGCTACCTCACGACGCCGTTGGGAAAGAAGCCGAGGAACCTCCCCATGGTCTTGCTCGTTCACGGCGGACCGTGGGGTCGCGACAGTTGGGGATTCAATTCGTTGCATCAATGGTTAACCAATCGTGGGTACGCCGTGCTGAGTGTTAACTTTCGGGGATCGACCGGGTTCGGGAAACAGTTCGTTAACGCGGGCGATCGCGAATGGGCCGGGGCCATGCACGATGATCTGATCGACGCGGTGCTTTGGGCGGTTGACCAGAAGATCGCCGATCCGGACCAAGTTGCCATCATGGGCGGAAGCTACGGTGGGTATGCAACGCTGGTGGGCTTGACATTTACGCCGGAGTTCTTCGCAGCGGGTGTTGACATCGTTGGGCCGTCAGATGTTGCAACGCTGCTCGGAAGTTTCCCGCCCTATTGGGAGCCGATGATCTCGCTATTTGAGACACGCGTCGGATCGGCGGACGAACCGGAGTATCTCGCCTCAATTTCTCCACTAAGCAAGGTCGATGCGATCACTCGTCCGCTTCTGATCGGCCAGGGCAAGAACGATCCGCGGGTGAAGGAGGCTCAGAGTCAAATGATCGTCGAGGCAATGCAGGCCAAGGGATTGCCGGTTACGTATGTCGTCTTCCCCGACGAGGGACACGGTTTCGCCCGTCCCGAGAACAGCATGGCCTTCTTTGCCATCAGCGAAGTGTTCCTGGCCCAACATCTGGGGGGACGCTTCGAGCCGATCAGCGACGCGGTAGCGAAGTCATCAGCGGATATCCAAGCCGGAGCGGCGCTCATCGACGGGCTTGGCGTGGACGACACGGACTAGAGCAGTTTCACTGAAGATGTAGCGGCTGCGTGCGCTAGTCATCTTACGCAACGATAAATTTGCCGATCCCAACGGGTCGATCGGCGCGACTCCGGTGGCACGGGCATCTTGCCCGTGCGACTTATCATGGCGTGACAT
>CBDUST010000274.1:0-6290 GCA_965369945.1 uncultured bacterium
GTCAGGACGTTTGCCGGTACACCGGCGGATCATGTACAGCCGGGTACCGGTGAGGTGAGGACTCGGTACGAAGTTCGTGTAGTGAGCTTTATATTCTTATTCCCATGGTTGGATTGCGTTGACCATGTTTTCTGGACGACAACTTGATTAGCGCGCTCCTCGCCAACTGGGGGCCGTGTCCGTAAGCGCGAAGGAGTCGACGCTCATCCTGTTCAGGAGCTGTCAAGCTCGACTAATCTCGCTCGCCACTCGGCCGCTTTGATGTCGTGGCCGGCATCGTGCTCAGTGGCGTGCCAGGCGTCATACAGTTCGACGTACGCTTCGCTGACGGCGCGGGTATATCGCGTGAATTCCTCGTCGTTCTTGATCGGCACGCTCGTGTCCGCGAGCAGAGCCTCCGCTTCGAGCAACTGGGCCTCGGCCAGCTCGAACTGCTCCAGCAATATCAGCACCCGCGCGTAGTTCAGGAGAGCCCACTCGGCGGCATGCGGCCGCATGTGCGCGATCGCCTGCTGGGCGTCCTGAGTCTGCTTCACCGCGAGCTCACGCGCCGCTTCGAGCTTGCGTACGTCACCGTCGAGTTCGTACATCTCTCTGAGCAGGGCGACCATCTGAAGCTTGGCATCAAGCGTCCTGGAGTGTCTCTCGCCTAAAACGCGTTCGTAGCCCTCCATTGACCGGCGCACGTACGGCGCTGCTTCTTCCAACCTGCCCCGATGACGCAGCATTGCCCCCAGCATGTGGGTCGACCAGAGCGTGCCGAGATGGTCGCTGCCATGCACCTCCTCGCGGAGCCGGAGCGATTCGCGAAAGAGTACTTCTGCTTCGGCGTACTTCTCGTGCGCAGCGAGCGCGTAGGCAAGGTTGCCCATCGCTGACAGCACCAGCGGATCCTTCTCGCCCAGGACGCGCGTGCCGATCTCCATCACCTCGCGATAGCACTGTTCGCTCTCGTCAAACTCTGCAAGCGTGAAGAGGAAAACACCCAACCGTTTGATCGTTATCAGTGTAAGCCGGTCCTCTATGCCCAGCTCGCGTCGAGCGTTCTGAACCGCCAGTCGCGCCATACGCTCGGCTTCTTCGAACCTGCCCAGAGCTTCGTACACGGCGGACGTCTGCCTGAGCGATTCGATCGTGTCGCGGTGGGCATCGGTCAGTTCGCGCCTGCGGATTTCCAGGGCACGCTCCTGTGGCGCCAGGGCCCGATCCGGCATCTCGAGGCCGCGCAGTATTCCGGCAACGGATTGAAGCAACTGCGCCTGCACCAGCGGCTGGTCGCCAAACCGCTGGTCAATCTCCTGCAATGCCGGCTCAAAGATGTTCTGGTTGAGTGATTCAAGGGCGACGTTGGTAAAGTTGACACCTTTCAGCGACAGATCGAGCGTGTCGAGATCGCGCTGGATTCGGGATTCGTCCATGGCGTCAAACTCAAGCTCTAGTGCGGCGCGGCGCTTGGCCATGATCGCACTGCGCAGACCCTCTCCCATCTTCATTGCGTCTAGATCGGCAAGTTGGGCCTGCTGGAAGTCAACGACCTGCTTGAGCTCGCTGGCCCGCTGCTCGGCGCCGACTTCCGCGGTCCGGGCGCGCAGGAACATGGCCGTGACGCCGATGAACCCCGCCACCAGGACGACAACGGTCGCTGTGATGCCCCCGACCAGTGCCTTGTTGCGTCGCGCAAAGGTTCGAATCTGGTATGTCGCACTCGCCGGGCGCGCCATGATGGGCCGGTGGGAGAGATAGCGCTGAATGTCGGCGGCTAGATCGGCCGCGGACTGATATCGTCGTTCGCGGTCCTTCTCCAATGCCTTGAGCACGAGCGTCTCAAGGTCGCCACGCAGAGCGCGATCGACGGTCGACGGTCTCGTCGGCGATTGCTCGCGAATAATGCGCGTAGCCTCGTAGATGCGCACCCCGCTCACATCGTATGGCAGGCTCCCGCACAGCAATTTGTAGAGCACAACGCCCAAGGAATAGACATCGCTGCGCACATCGAGATCGTGCGGATCGGCTTCGACCTGTTCCGGCGACATGTACTGAAGCGTGCCGATCAGCTGCCCCACATCCGTCTGCATTGTCGTAACCGCGATGTCTGAGTCCGTGGCGCGGGCCACGCCGAAGTCGATCACCTTGGTCTGGCCGGACGAATCGACGAGGATATTGCCCGGCTTGAGGTCGCGGTGGATGATCCCCTTCTGGTGGCCGTGCTGGACGGCATCGCAGACGGTGATGAACAGTTCCAGGCGCTTGCGGGTACCGAGATCGGCGCTGCGGGCAAAATCAGTGATGGCGTGTGCGTTTCGTATGTACTCCATGACGAAGTACGGCACGCCGCCAAAGCCATCATCATGCATGCCCACGTCATACACCTGAGCAATTCCGGGATGATGAAGTCGCGCCAGAATCTGCGATTCGTGCTCGAAGCGACGCGAGGCTGATCGCGAGGCAATGCCCCGACGCATGACTTTCAATGCAACGATTCGCTGCGGGTGGTCCTGCTCGGCCTCATAGACTGCTCCCATACCTCCGGAGGCGATCAGGCGCAGGATGCGGTAGCGGCCTATCTGTTTGCCGATCAATCGATGCGCTTCTTCCTCTGTGTCTGTTTCCGCGGCATCATCTTCAGAACGAACGATGGGGGTGCGCAGGAAGCCGTCTTCGGGATGATCGAATGCCAGTAGCGAACTCACTTCCGACGCCATTTCCGGGTCGTCTTGAGAAGCGCGCGACAGTAGATCCTCCCGCTCGTTAGGCGGCAACTCGCTTGCCTCGAGGAAAAGGGCCTCGACACGATGCATTCGCTGATCGCTCATTGCTGCACACCTTCATCGGACAACGCGCCACCGATCTCACGGCGCAGCCAAGCCCGAACAAACCTCCAGCGCCGATCAACCGACGATGGCGAAACACCGAGGACGTCGGCTGCTTCGTCGGTAGTCAACCCGGCGAAGTAGCGCAGCATCACCAACTGCGCGCCGTCCGCGTTCTCCTGTTCAAGCCGCTTCAATGCCTCGTTGAGCGCCAGGATATCTTCGGAATGGGAGTCGCTTGCGAGCTCGATCCCCGCTTGATCGAGTTGTTCACGTCCGGTGCGGCGCTTGCGCCGACCCTTATGCCGGCCCTGTTCAACCAGGATATCGCGCATCGCTCTGGCGGCTGCGAAGAAGAAGTGCTTCCGTCCGTCGAACCCATGCGCCTGCTTGCCGGCGACGCGAAGGTACGCCTCGTGGACAAGGGCGGTTGCCGTGAGGGTCTGCCCCGGCGGAACCCTGGCCAAACGGGCTGCGGCGAGGCTGCGCAGTTCGTCATAGAGGAGCGGAAGCAGCCGATCGGCGGCAGTCTCATCGCCCGTGGCGGCCGCGTCCAGCACGCGCGTGATCTCACTGGCGTTCGTCGCGCCCATACCGGCGACCTCCAAAGAAAAAATCCCACCCAGTGTGACGTCTTCACCGCGGCAGCGACGGCTTGTCTCCTGAGGCCTGCCGATGGAGGCGGGTCAGGCCGACCACTGTGGTCGAGAACTGCAATTGTACCGTGATCGGCCGCGTTACGCAGCACCTTGTGGTCGATCCCCGAACCGGAGAAAAGCGATGAGAACATGGTATTTACTGATGAGCGTGGTAGGTGGGTGCATGGTGGCGCGGCCCGTCATGGCCGACATCATCAACGTCCCGGCAGATCAACCGACGATTCAGGCGGGCATCGACGCCGCAGTTGATGGCGACGAAGTCGTCGTTGCGGACGACATGTACACCGGACCCGGCAACAAGAACCTGGATTTCCAGGACAAGGCGATCACGCTGCGCTCAAAGTCCGGGAATCGGGATGGGTGCATCATCGACTGTGAGAACGACGGGCGATTCGCGAGCTTCGGGGCGGGAGACACGGCGGTCGTTCAGAGCATTACGGTGATGCGCGGGAGCGCTGGAGGCGGCAGCGGCGGCGCGGTCTTCCTCTTCAGCGGCAGCCCGTCCTTCATCGACTGCGTCTTCGAGGGTTGTAACGCCGGCACGAACGGCGGCGCCCTGTACGTTCTCAACGGTACGGCAACAGTCGAGGGATGCTTGTTTGCCGTGAATACCGCTGGTTCCCGGGGCGGTGCGATCTATGCATCAGGTAGCTCCGTCGCTCTGGTAGATGATACCGAGCTCGACGATAACCAGTCCGCAGAAGGTGGCGGGGTATACATTTCGGGCGGAGATATCACGGTGAGCGGCTGCAACTTCACCCGCAATTCTACGACTTCGGGCGGAGGTGGTCTGAGAGTCGTTGATAACGCCATACTCACCTGTACAGACTCTTCGTTCACCGCCAATCTCGCCGGGGTCGGTGGCAACGCGGGCGGCGGGGGGATGCTCGTGAACCTGGTGAATCCCACCAGCGAAATCTCGGGCTGCCAGTTCACGGATAACGAGGCCACCGGCTCGGGCGGCGGTCTAGCGCTCACCCAAAACTTTCCAGAGATCTCCGATTGCATCTTCCAGGGCAACTTCGCACCTGAGTCAGGCGGAGTCCTCTTTCGGAATTCCAACACGACGCGGGTGGAGAACGTCCTATTCCTTGACAATACGGCCAATTTCGGGGGCGGTACCATAGTTGAATCGAATGCCTCACCGGAGTTCGTGAACTGCCTGTTCGCCGGGAACAGCGCGATCGCGGGTGGTGGATTCCTCCCGATCGGCGGAGCGATCGTCATAGCTGGCGGCACACCGACAATGGTCAACTGCACGCTCTCCGGCAACAGTTCAGAGGAGTTCGGTGGCGCCGTCGGTGTAGCCGGTGGCGGCGCTCTAGGACTCGCCAATTGTGTGCTGTGGGACAACCAGGCACCGACAGGACCGGAGATCCGAATCGGTTACCTCAAATTCGGGAGTGGCACAGTGACCGTTTCCTACAGCGATGTCGCGGGTGGCGTGGCAGGTGTCTCGAATGATGGCGGTACGCTCAACTGGGGTGCCGGCAACATCGACCGCGACCCGCTGTTCGTTGATCCCGACGGCCCGGACAACGATCCGGATACGTACGAGGACAACGACTATCGTCTGGGTGCCAGCTCACAGGCCATCGACGCCGCGGACAACACCGCGGTCCCAGTGGACATCACGATCGATCTCGACAGCAACCCGCGTTACATCGAGGACCCCAACACACCGGACACCGGCTTGGGCGACTGCCTGATCGTGGACATGGGCTCCTACGAGTTCCAAGAAGGAACGACAGACTGCATCGTCGGTCCCGTCGACTTCACCGCGTTCCGCGGATTCCTGGCTTCCGGTACGCTCGACGACGTACTGGAATCGGATGACAACTACCTATGTCATGAACCAGGCATCGTACTCAATCCGGCCGAAGCCCCGATCACGCTGTATTTCTTCGGAATTATGCCAAACGATTCTCCATCGACACTTGACGTGACGATCGAATCGTCAGCGAACACCGTCGGTTTGGAACTCACATTCTCGTTCTGGAACTACAACACAAATTCGTGGGATATTGTCGGTACGGCCACGCAATCGCTCAACGCCGACACGGTCAGAACTTTTGCAGGCGATCCGGTAGTTCATGTCGAGCCGGGCACTGGCGAAGTGAGGACTCGATACGAAGTTCGTGTCGTGAGTTTCATATTCGTCTTCCCATGGCTGGATTGTGTTGACCATGTCTTCTGGACAACCGGCTGATGGCCTGCAGATGGCCTTGGCAGAACTGTTGAGTAAGGAGCATCTACGATGACAAGGAAATGACTTGCGGTAGTAAGCGTTGTGGGTGGATGCCTGATGGCGCCATCCGTCGCCGCCGACATCATCAACGTGCCGGCAGATGAACTGACGATTCAGGCTGGAATCGACGCTGCTGTTGATGGCGATGAAGTCGTCGTCGCAGACGACACGTACACCGGCCCCGGCAATCGCGACATGGATTTCGGCGGCAAATTCATCACGGTCCGTAGCGAGAACGGTGCGGAGGCGTGCATCATCGACATCCAAGGGAGCGACATCGATCCCCACCGCGCGTTCCACTTCCACCGCGGCGAGACGGACGAGAGCGTTGTGCAAGGATTCACGATCCAGAACGGCTTCATGGACCGCGGTGGGGCCGTGCTGTGCGAAGATGGAAGTTCCCCGCTGTTCCAGTCGTGTGTCTTCCAGCAGAACACAGCATGGAATGACGCGAACGAGGTTGACGATGGTGGAGGGGCCGTATTCAACTTCGACAGCAGCCCGACGTTCAACGACTGCCAGTTCCTTGATAATCACGCGGGGGCCGATGAACTCCCTATGGGCGGAGGCGCC
>CBDUST010000275.1:0-6274 GCA_965369945.1 uncultured bacterium
GACACTCACGCAGCGGACCGAAGGTGTGCCGATGGCCGGCGTACCGCATCATGCGGTCGAGACATATTTGCGGCGGATGATTGAGGCTGGTTACCGCGTGGCGGTCTGCGATCAGATCCAGGATCCCAAGGAAGCCAAGGGCATCGTCGACCGAGCGGTGACGCGTGTGGTCACGCCCGGCACGCTGGTTGACGAGGCGCTCCTGGATGAATCGACGCCGAACCAACTGGCGGCCATTCAGTTTATCGAGGCCGGTGACAACGCTGCGGCTGTGGCGGCGGTGGCTGAGCTATCCACGGGCGCGTTCTCGCTGCACACGTTGCCGGCTGGTCGCGTTGCGGACGAGTTGGCCAGGATTGGTCCATCTGAATTGCTCTACGCGGAGACCGCTGACGGCGCCGTTCCGCCTCGGATCGAGGTGATTCGTACAGCGGCAAATGCAGCGCTGACGGCGCGTCCAGCGTGGACGTATCGCATGTCCGAAGCGCGCGATTGTCTCAAGGAACACTACGGCGTGGCAACACTGTCGGGGTTCGGAATTTCCGAGGACGACCCGACGCTCGGACCGGCCGGCGCATTGCTGCGATACCTGCAAGAAACGCAGGCTTCGGCGACCGCGCCAAACGACGGCCGGCTCGGGCACCTTCGACCACCCAAGCTGCACGATTCGGATCAGTATCTAACAATCGACGCGACTTCCCTGGGCAGCCTCGAAATTCTGCGCACCATACGAAGCGGGACCACGGCTGGTTCGCTACTGAGCATCTTCCACCGCTGCCACACCGCTATGGGCAAACGGCTACTTCGTCGCTGGCTTTGCTTTCCCCTTCGCGACATTGATTCGATCAACGCCAGACAGCAAGCTGTGGCCGCCTTGGTCAATGATCAGGACCTCCGCACTACCCTAGTAAAACAGATCGGCAACGTGCAGGACGTCGCGCGCATTGTCGGGCGGGTGGCGACCGCACGAGTCACGCCGCGTGACGTCGTCGCACTTGGTCATTCGATTGGCAATATCCCGGATTTGATAGGAGCGTTAGCCGATCAAGTCGCCTTCACCGCAACGCTCGATCGTGTACGACAGCTCTCCGGATCGCTAAACCCGTTGGGCGAGACAATCCTGAGCCGCTGCGTTGACTCCCCGCCGGGGCATCTGCGCGACGGCGGACTCTTTCGCGACGGTGTCGATCAGCCGCTTGACGAAGCACGCTGCCTTCAGCGCGACGCCAACACGTGGCTCGCTCAGTACCAGCAACAACTCATCAAGCAAACCGGGATACCGTCGCTGAAAGTCGGGTACAACAAGGTGTTCGGCTACTACATCGAGATTACCCACCGCCACACCGAAAAGGTACCCGATACGTTCTCGCGCAAGCAGACGCTCAAGAACGCTGAGCGATACATCACCTCCCAGCTCAAGGAATTCGAAGAGAAGGTGACCTCCGCCCAGACGCGCGCTATTGAGCGCGAGGCGTTCTTGTTTGACCGGCTGTGTCGAGACATCGCAAGACAGGCGGAGGCGATCGGTCAATTCGCGGACCTTGTTGCGGAGCTTGACGTGTTGCTGTGCTTTGCCGAGGTATCCACCCGTAACGCTTACGTTCGCCCCACGATCGTGCCCGAACCGGTACTTGACATCAAGGCGGGTCGGCATCCGGTGCTGGATCGGACCTTGGGCAATCGCTTCGTGCCCAACGATTGTACCCTTTGCACAAGCGACGAAAGGGAAACGACCGAGGATGCGAGTTCACAATCTCGCGCAACACTCGCGCTGATCACCGGCCCCAACATGGCCGGCAAGAGCACGTACATTCGACAAACTGCGCTGATCGTTCTGCTGGCCCACACCGGTTGTTTCGTGCCGGCCGAGGCGGCGACGATCGGTTTGACCGATCGCATCTTTACGCGCATCGGCGCCTCTGATGAGTTACACGCGGGCCAATCGACATTCATGGTCGAGATGACCGAGACAGCCAACATCCTCCACCATGCGACCGAGCACAGCCTGGTGATTCTCGATGAGATCGGACGGGGCACCAGCACACTGGATGGACTCTCATTGGCGTGGGCGATCGCTGAGACGCTGGCAAGGTGCGGCTGCCGCACGCTTTTTGCCACACATTATCACGAGCTCACAGCGGTTGCGGATCGATTGGGTAACGTTCGGAACCTGCACGTTTCAGTGCGCGAATGGGGTGAGCAAATCATTTTCCTGTATCGCATCCTTCCCGGGCGAACCGACCGCAGCTATGGAATCCACGTGGCCAAGCTGGCAGGCCTCCCGCCTCAGACCGTGCAGCGGGCCTCACAATTGCTCGAAACCCTGGCGGTTCAATCCGAGGCGACGCCGCCTCGGGTGGAGGCCGGTGCGTTGGCCGCCGGCTCGGGCGCTCGGCAACTGGACCTCTTCACCGAGTACCTCCAGCATCCGCTCGTGAAGGAGCTTCGCGACACCGATCTGACGACACTCAACCCGATGGAGGCATTCGACCTCCTGCGAAACTACCAAGAGCGGGCACGAGAAGAGTCTTCGTGATAGCGCCCCCCGGCCCGGCGCACATCTTCTGCCATGACCGAAACTTGCCCCACCAGCAGAGGCTCGTACCATAGGCGTCGTTGGGCGGAGGACTCCTCCAACTGACGGAATCCGTCGGCCCCGCCCGAGCTTGATGATTCTCTACCAGAAGTAAGGAGAAGCAGGTGTCTGACTATGCACATGCCCAGATGCTCGTCTCGACCGAATGGGTCAACGAGCACAAGGACGATCCGAATGTCGTCGTTGCAGAGATTGACGTTGATACTGAAGCGTACAACCAAGGCCATATCCCCGGCGCAGTTGGGTGGAATTGGCAGACCCAGTTGTGCGATACGGTGCAGCGCGACATCATCAGCCCGGCCGATCTGGAAAAACTGCTCGGCGAAAGCGGCATCGGCAACGATACGACGATCATCGTCTATGGCGACAACAACAACTGGTTCGCAGCCTGGGCGTTGTGGCAGTTGAAAGTTTACGGCCACAAGGACGTTCGGATCATGAACGGCTGCCGAAAGAAGTGGCTGGCGGAGAACCGTGCGTTGACGAAGGATATTCCCTCGCCCAGCGCGACGACCTATACATGTAGCGACGCGGACAACTCGATCCGTGCGCTGCGTCGGGAGGTTGAGGATGCGATTGATGCGGACAATGCAGCGATGGTCGATGTCCGTTCACCGGATGAGTTCTCGGGCAAGATTCTTTCGCCGCCCGGATTGCCGGAAACCTGTCAGCGTGGCGGTCACATTCCCGGCGCCGCGAACATCCCCTGGGCCATGGCGTGTAACGAAGACGGCACGTTCAAACCCGTCGATGAACTAAACAAAATATACGAGGACAAAGGCGTCACCGCGGACAAGGACATCATCGCCTATTGCCGCATTGGTGAGCGCTCCAGCCACTCGTGGTTTGTGCTGAAGTACTTGATGGGGTTCCCCAACGTGTCCAACTACGACGGCTCATGGACCGAGTGGGGCAATCTGGTCGGGGCGCCGGTCCAGCGTGGGTCGTAGTCGATGACCGACGCGCAAGATTACGAGGATCAAGACCGCCGGATCAACGGAACCCCGGTCAAGGTTACGTCGTACCGCCTGGGCGAGGCCTACTACTGTCAGGTGGCCAACGCTGACCCCGGCGCAACGATTTGTCGCGCTGAGGGCGCCACGCGCGATCAGGCGGTTGACGCCGCAGTACGCAAGGCCACCGAGCGGCTGTAATTCGCGCCGTTCGCCTTCGACCGTCGCCGACCGATCGGCCACGAACATATCGCGACGATTCTCTGATAGGACACGAGCCGATCATGAACGCAGCGTTCCTCAACAAGAAATTCGACGTGGGGCTCGATTACAACGCCTATCTCGCAACGAACGAAGAGAAGGCCGCGAACTGGAACACGATCTACGAGCAGATCCAACTCACCGACGAGCAGCGACGTCTTGTGAACGGCTTCTCACGTGAGGTCAAGGTACTTTGTATCTCGGGAATCTGGTGCGGTGACTGTGTTCAACAAGGTCCACTCTTGCAGCGAATTGCCGAGGTGAACCCGTGCGTTGAGCTGCGCTGGCTGGACCGCGATGAGCATATGGACCTGTCCGAACAGGTCATGATCAACGCAGGCCTGCGCGTGCCCGTGCTCATCTTCATGGCTGAGGATTACGAACCTGTTTCGATCAAAGGCGATCGAACATTGACGCGATATCGAGCGATTGCGGCCAAGCAACTGGGCGCTTCGTGCCCGCTTCCAGGCGCCCCGGCGCCCTCCGGCGAGCTTCAAGCCACGCTGCAGGACTGGCTGGATGAATTTGAGCGGGTCCATATCCTCCTGCGGATCAGCGCAAGATTGCGACAAAAACACGGTGATTGAGGGCGTGGCAGTCTCAGTAGTCGGTATTCTGGACCGCTGCTACTCTTGCGATGCACCCACACTGAAGGTTGGGGCCTAGGCGGCCGAAGAAACGCTGTGGAAGACCGTTGGGCGGCCTTTGGCGGTAACGTGCCCGACCGGACCATGGTAGGCATTGCTAGAGTCCACCCTTAGAGAAGGAATTCACCAATGAAGTCAGGAACTGTCTTGCAAGGTCGTTTGGGCTATGTCTTGATCGCGGCGCTTGCTATGGCTCTTTGCCCGACGTTGGGCCTGGCCCAGGAGAGCAGGCCGACCGTGGACCAGCAGGCAAGTGCTGATCTGCCCGAGGCCAAAGTCATCATCGCCCGGTACATCGAGGCCGTGGGTGGCGAAGAAGCACTACGCAAGACGGTCTCGAAGCACATCACGGGGACATGCTCCGTTCCCGCCCAAGGTGCCCAGGGGACTCTTGAGCTGTTCAGGTCCATCCCCGACAAGCTGTTGATCCGCGTTAGCGTCCCCAGCTTCGGGGAGATGGCGCAAGGCTTTGACGGGAAGGTCGGGTACAGGAAAAGCCGGCAAGGTGCATTGATCCTCAAAGGGAATCAGCTCAGTCAGATCCGTGAAACCGCGGACTTCTATACAGAGCTGCACCGGGCCGACAAGTTCAAATCGATGGAGACCGTCGAGCTGACCGAGTTTGAAGGCGAGTCATGCTACAAGGTAAAGTTCGTCTCGCAGGCCGGCCGCGAATTCGCCGAGTTCTTCGGTGCGGAAACCCACCTACTGCTCGGGAATCTCGGGACACAGAAAATGCAGGGACAGACGATTGAGCAAGTCACCGTATTCAGCGACTACAAGACGTTCGGCGATCTGCTCTTGCCGACCCGCACGGCGATCCGCATCATGGACGTTGAACAGGTGAGGACGTACGACTCGGTCGAATTCAACACTGTGGACGAGGCGGTTTACGAGCTGCCCGACGACGTGAAGGCGCTGGTCAGTGCCGAACCGTCGACTCAGCCGGACGACAAATAAGCCCACGAACGCCATCGCTCACTCCTGAGCGATACGCAGACCGCGCCTCCGTCGGGTTTGGGTACAATCCTCAGCCACGATGTTGATGGATGCAGACACCCTTCGCGCAGGGTTCGATCAAGGACTCGATTACGATGATCTCGTCGCTCGCGGCGAACCGGAGGGGCATCGCCCGCCATGGGATCAGCGGTATAGCCAACTGGTCCTCTCGCCGCAGCAGGAGGCGTTGGTCAAGTCTTTCACGCGGCAAATGAACGTCCTGTGCATGACCGGTACTTGGTGTGGTGATTGCGCATTGCAAGGCTCGGCCATGGTGCGCATCGCTCAGGCCAATCCTGACATCATCCACCTTCGGTATATCCCACGAAGCGAAGATCACGCGCCCCTGATCGCCAAGGCCCAGATCAATGCTGGTTTCCGCGTGCCTGTTACATGGTTCATGGCTGAGGACTTCCAACCCGTGGCGGTATTCGGGGATCGGACATTGAGCAGGTACCGCGCGATCGCCAGGAAACAGCTCCCCAACGGCGGTTTGACGATCGTCGCCCCACCGCCGGAAGACCCGGTTCGCGAGGTGCTCAACGAGGTGCTCGATGAATTTGAGCGGGTTCAGCTACTGCTGCGCACCAGCGCGAGATTGCGCCAGAAATACGGCGATTAGAGCAGTTTCAATCCTCTTGTGGCGGCAGGGCATGGCAAAAGATGAACTAAGTAGCTGCCTCAACACCGGTGGCATCCGGAGTCAATCGGAACCTCGCCGGTGCGACGGTCCAGTGGCACGGGCATCCAGCCCGTGCAGATGCCACACCATGACGAGTCGCACGGGCAGGATGCCCGTGCCATCGCAGTCGCGCCGA
>CBDUST010000276.1:0-6268 GCA_965369945.1 uncultured bacterium
GCCCAACGGGCGCAATCTGAGCCGCGAAACCGACAGTATTGTCTGGGGCGTCGACCCCGACCCGGGCTTCGTCGTGCCGATGTCCGATGATGAATACCGTCAGATGCTCGCGGCACGCCGAGAATATGAGGTTATCCGCGCTCAGACGAACCATGACGGTCAGGATTGGTCCAATTCGCAATGGATTCAAGAGCAGGTGAAGGACCGGCATCTTGCTGCGGCGCTCGACGCGATCCAGTCGAGGCTGCAAGGAGACGAGTGGCCGGTCGTCGGGCAAGATGAGGCTGGGGTCCTCGCCCTTGAGCAGGAGATTGGGCGTTGGATTTCAGAGCGCCGCCGTCTCATGTCCCGGCTCGATGAAGTGGAAACTAGGCTGATGGAGTTGAACAATCTCGCCGCAGAGGCTGGCCGGCCGCCGTTGCTCCCGCCTGAGATCGAAACTGATGACGCCACGCTGACGATTCGTGACAAACACGGCAACTTGATCGCGGCGTACCGTGTGGAGGACGGCGATCTCGAGCTTGCTCTGCGTCAGATTCGCCTCAGCCCGATCGACTCCGCACAACAGTGAGCAACAACGCAAACGGACCGGTGATTCTGGGGATCGAATCGAGCTGCGACGAGACCGCCGCAGCGGTCGTTGCCCACGGCACGCACGTGCGCAGTAACGTCATCGCCACACAACACGAATTGCATCGTATTTACTCGGGCGTCGTGCCGGAGATCGCCAGCCGTGCGCATCTTGAGCGCATCGTGCCTGTCGTTCGTGAAGCAATGCGAATTGCTGAAACCTCCTATGAAGAACTTGATGCGATCGCTGTCGGTAATCGTCCCGGATTGATTGGATCATTGCTGGTCGGTGTTAGTGCCGCAAAATCGCTCGCATGGTCTTTACAGCTTCCAATCATCGGCATCGATCACATCATCGCGCATTTGCACGCCGGTCTGCTCGATGCACAACCCGTTGAGTATCCGGCGATCGGTTTGGTCGCGTCCGGCGGGCACACAAGTTTGTTCCTTGTGCGCGGTCCGCTCGACGTAGAACTGCTGGGTAAGACAATTGACGACGCGGTTGGTGAAGCGTTCGACAAAGCTGCGACGATCCTCGAACTTGGTTATCCGGGCGGACCCGAGCTCGATCGGCTCGCGCAAACGGGCGATGACCAAGCGCACGACTTCCCAGTTGCGTTGATCGGTCCTGACAGTCTTGATTTGTCGTTCAGTGGGTTGAAGACATCGCTACTGTATGCTGTGCGTGGTCAACCGGTGAGTCGGGGGCGACAGGGGCGCGAGCATCGTTTCCCGCGCGACGCATCATCACTCAGCGATACCCAACGGGCCGACTTTGCCGCATCATTCCAGCGAGCCGCCATCACCGCAGTGATGCGCAAACTCAATCGCGCCTTGGATCGGCACAGCGTCAACGCTTTGCTCGTGGGAGGCGGGGTGATCGCCAATTCACGTTTGCGTTTGGAATTGTCCGATCTCGCTCAGACTCGCAATCTTGATCTGCGTATTCCAAAGACGGAGTATTGTCTTGATAATGCGGCGATGATTGCCGGTCTCGCAGCTGAGAAATACCAGAACAATGACTTCGACGATTGGACACTCAGCGCCTCTCCGCGCCTCAATGCGCAACTTGGGAAGGTGCACGTGTGACCAAGCCAGCGCAGATCATAGCTCCGCCGCATCCAGCGACGCTCAGTGACAGTCAACTCAAGAAGCAGTGCAACGTCAGTTTCGGACGAAGTTCCGGTCCAGGCGGTCAGCATCGCAACAAGGTCGAGACCGCAGTTGTGATTACGCACGAACCGACCGGGATCGAGGCGCATGCATCCGAACGGCGCAGTCAATCGCAAAATCAACACGTCGCAAATCGACGCTTGAGGCTCAAGCTGGCGATGAAGGTTCGTACTTCAATCGTCCGGAACCGCTACCGGCCGACGGAGCTGTGGCAGCAGCGACGTCAAGGCAATAAACTCCCGATCAACCCAAAGAATCGTGATTACCCCGCACTCCTCGCTGAAGCGCTCGATGTCGTCGTTGCATCGGGCTTCGATGTCGGTCGCGCGGCGGGAATCCTTGGCATAACCATGTCACAACTTGCTCGCCTCATCCGCCACGAACGCCATGCATTTGTCATGGTCAACGAGGGGCGCACATCACGAGGCCTTCAAGCGCTCAAATGAAGCATCTGCGTTGGTTGCGCCGCGCCGTATGAACCGTCCATTTATTCTTTCCCACGGTTGCCCTACCATACACCCATGACAACCGCGATCTCCGCCGAGAACATGAAGTCCATCATCCACGAAGAGTTGGCCGAACTCATTGCTATTCGCCACGATCTCCATGCCCATCCTGAGATGGGCTACGAAGAGCGCCGCACCAGCGAAGTCGTTCGCCGTGAACTCACGAATGTTGGGGTCGAGTTCGTCAAAGACATGGCCGGCGGCACGGGCGTTCTGGCACATCTACCCGGCGAATCGGATCGTGCGATCGCCCTCCGCGCGGATATGGACGCCCTACCGATTCTTGAAGAGACTGATGTCGAATATCGCTCGACAATCGATGGTGTGATGCACGCCTGCGGCCACGATGGGCATACGACTATGTTGATCGGGGCCGTTCGAATTCTGGCAAGACTCGCCAAGCAAAGTGCTTTGCCTCGACCGATCACGTTTATCTTCCAACCGGCGGAAGAAGGCGGTGCAGGCGGTCAGCGAATGGTGCAAGAAGGCTGCCTGGACGGTTCACGTATCGGTCCTCCGGTCGAGAACGCCTTCGGTCTCCACGGCTGGCCCCGACTTCCTCTTGGAACCGTCGCTACACGTCCCGGCGTCTTGCTCGCCGCAGCGGATTCATTCGATCTCACCATACACGGCAAAGGCTCGCACGCCGCCTGGCCACACGTCGGCCGCGACCCGATCGTCGCCGCAGCCGAGATCGTCGGCGCGTTTCAATCGATCGCCACACGCAGCGTCGACCCACTGGAATCAGTCGTCGTCTCCATCACACAGCTTCAAGCGGGTAACACCTATAACGTCATTCCAGCAACGGCCAAACTGGCTGGTACGGTGCGCACACTCACGCCGGAGGTTCGCGAGCTTGTGCGCCAGCGAATGCAGACGATCGCTGATGGGATTGCCCAAGCACATCGTTGCACCGCTGAGCTTGATTACCACGATGGCTACCCGCCGACGGTCAACGATCCTGATGCGGTGTCGATCTTCAACAACGTAGCGATGGAAACGATCGACCCCGAATACGTTCACGAAATGGCCCAACCCGTCATGGGCGGCGAAGATTTTTCGTTCTACGGCCAGGTCGTGCCGGCTTGTTTCTTCGTGCTGGGACTTGTTCCAAGCGGCGTTGACAACCCACCTGATCTCCACCAGCCCACGTTCAACTTCAACGATGATGCGATCCCGCTTGGCATCGAGCTATTTTGCCGGCTCGCGCTGCGGGACTCCTAGCCCCAAATCCGCTAATCTGAAGCCGTGGCGGACCCCTCCCAACAGATCGGCCCATACGAACTCACTCTCGAGACCGGGGGCGGGGGTTCCCCCTTTCCCACTATTCCTGGGGGATGATTTTTCCGGTGATTGGGCCATGGTTGTGCGTCGGCTACGATTGAGTGTGCGGGAAGCTGAGATCATTCGCTGCATCATTGCTGAGCAAAAGGATCGGGTTATTGCAGCCCAACTGGGTATTTCAACGCACACTGTCCGTTCACACCTGGAGCGCATATTCCGCAAGCCTCCGGGGGCGGCGTCCCTACCCGCGTCGGCGTGGTTGTACGTGCCTACGAGACATTCATCGAACTGCTACAGGTGGAAGCGGACGGCGCGGAGCAGCAACCGTCGAAGGATGGGGCGTAAGACGGAATGGGCCGCATGTTTCGCAAGCTCGGCGTTGACGAAGGGGCCGCTGGACTTGACGGAGAGGCTGAGCAGGGATAGCGTGTGAATGTACGGACCCACTGGTCTCAGACATGGTATCTGGCGACTTCATGGTGGTCCGAGCAGTTATTCAGGAGACTGTCATGTCTAATGCAAGTGCTGGCGCGCAAAGTGCCCAGTCGTTCGACCTCCACTTTCTCACACTCCGAACGGTCGTTTCCCCGGAAGACAAAGAGGCGGGGCGCAAGCGATACTGCGGGATTGCCCGAGCAAATCGCCTCTTCGACTTGCCCTGGGACGAGAATGTCCGGGCGTACCTCGGAGTTGACGACCAAGGTAGGAAGCGGAGATCGCCCGTCGTCAACCTAGCAATTCGTGAGACGGTGGAAAAAAACCGCGACTTGTTCCCGTTGCTGAATGCTGGGTTGGTTATCGTCGCAAGATCTGCCGTCGCTAACGACCCCAAGAAAGTCGTGCAACTTGAGGGGGCGAGCATCATCAACGGGGCGCAGACCCAAGGGGTACTGCACGAGTTCTTCGATTCACACCCCGAGGAAGAGGGCTACCCCTCCGTCAACTTCGAGCTACTCGTCATGTCGGATGAAGAATTGATCGGCGACGTCTCGATCTCTCGAAACTTCCAGAACAGGGTCACGGATCTCTCGATTTACGGCAGGCAGGGACGATTCAATGATCTCGAAGCAGCCATGCGTCGCCACGATCCGGAGATCAAGCTTCGCAAATCGGAAACTGATTTTGGGGATGGCTTCCTGGACACCGAGAAGTTGATCCAGGTTGTCACCGCTATGACGCCGGAGCCCGTTCGACTGCCGTCAGCTGAAAAACGGAGGGTCAAGACGCCTGAAACGATCTATCGGGTTTACGCGTATCGCCATCGATCACGGTGCCTCAAGGACTTCGCCACCGTGATCGATAACGCAAACGATTGGCCAGAAGCCTACAAGGTCTTCCTGGACATCGCATGGTATGCGTGGAAGCTCTACCGAAAGTTGAAGTCGGAGCAGGCCTTCAGCCCCTTGCACTGCGTCAAGGGTGTCGACGACAATCGGGGGCGGAAGATTGTCGCCGATGATGGCGTGCCTGACGGCATCGTGTTTCCAATGTTGAGCGCTCTCTCACGTTTCGTGAGTAAGCCGAGTCGGCACTGGAAGTTTGAGGTCCCAAAGAACTTTCCCTGGCGAGCGCTTTACAATCAGGCAATGATGCAGGAGAAGCAGGCCGCGGCGCACAATCCTAATATGATGGGGAAAAACGCCGACTGCTATGTGGCCTTGCACGGTGCTATCGACATGTTCTTCGCAGTAACGACCGCAGATTGAGCGCTCTGAGCGTCGCCAGCTGAAGATTCGGGGGTGGGTCCTTCGACCCACCCCTATCTCTTTCGGACTAGCGGCCGGTACAAGCACGAAACTGATAAGACTCATTTGCTCGGTCTCACATTCCAGCAAACCGCGATTTGCTTACAATGACAGCATGAATATCTTCGGAGAACCACGAAAGCGAACCTACCCATTGAAGACTATGGCGACTGCCGAGGAAAAGCGGGAGATCGAAGCTGCTGCTAAGAAGTCGAAGATGAGCGTGGCCGAATTTCTGCGAACAGCTGTAAATGAGTACATAGAGCAGCAAGAAAAAAAGAAGAAAAGGAAAAAGACCCGTTGACGTGGTTCCAAATGATGGTACCATAATTTGGAAACAACCAACACTGGGTTGGGTGAACAACTCAACTGCCCCCGCGCTGCAAGAACAGCCGGGGGCGTGGATCGAACTCGGTTTAGGAGTCCGACCGATGAACACTGTAGCTGCATTTTCTCGTACCGGTGTGCCCCAGGAACTTTCGGGGGTGCAAGACCTTCCAACACAACCCTTTATGACTACGCACGAAGCCGTGGGCGGGGACGCCACGGCTCGCTCTTCCCGTGAGCCCGCCCGTCCTCGGGCCGGGTTTACGCCCGCAAACACGACACCCCCCTGCGCCGACGACAACGAAACCCTCTGTCGCGAACTCACAGGCCTGACCGTCCGCGAAGCATCGATCTCCGTCGGCAAGTATCTCAACCGATACTGGCACTCAATCCTCGAAGCCGACTCACTCCTGCGCGCAGCTCTGCTCCCCATCAAGGACTGCTCGCCTAAACGCCTTGAGCACTGCATGAGCATCATGGTCCGCAGGTATCCCGATCCACGCGGCATGAGCCGCTGGGTGAATCGACTCATGCGAAAACTTGTGCCGATCCTGGATTGGAGAGTCGTCCTGGCCTATGCACGCTTCGCAGACCCGGCGATTGCAGAGCAGGCGCTCCAGTCGTAGGTACGGATAAGAGAAGTCACCCTCACCCAACCCTCTC
>CBDUST010000277.1:0-6233 GCA_965369945.1 uncultured bacterium
GGCGCCGATGACACCGTCTTTCATCGATTGGCGCGTGAAGCTCACGATCGACACCTTCGGCCCGTTCTTCCCTTCGTGTTCGGTTTGGAAGCAATAAATCTTTTCCCACTCCTCCCAGAGCTGAACACACTTCGACCAAGTGCGGACGGCCTGGTATTTCCTACCCGTCCAGTTTGGCGATTTTCGAGGGTCGATCAGATTCGCCAGCAGCGCGTCGTAATGCAAGATCGTGCCCACGACGATCACGTTGGTATCAGATGTGCCCGCCTTGAGAACCGTCTTGTTGAACCACTCTTGTTTGTGCCTTCGCTGATCATCCGAGCGAACCTCGACTTCACTCTCGACGTCATCGAGCACGATCAATGTCGGTCGGTACTGCTTGTAGCGCCGCCCTCTGAACTTCGTGTCCGCGCCAAGGGCGGTGAGTCTGACATCGTTGCGAGTCACGACCTCATCGCGCGTCCAACGTCGCGCCCCCACCCCCGTCCCCGGATCCGCCGACCCCGGAGCGGATCCGGGTTGTTCGCAGACCTCGGGAAAATCTTCCAGCAATAGCTCATTGGACTGCAGTACATCCTTGATCTGCGCAAGGAAGTCATTAGCCTGATCGAGCGTGTTGGAAATCAACATGATGTATCGTTCCGTGCGGTAACAGATACACCAGAGGATGTAAGCAAGACTGACAATCGTGCTCTTGGCATGACCTCGAGGCGCGGCGATCGCCAGACGCGCCCCACGTTGATGGCTGACGTCCCACAGCATCTCAAAGAGATCCCGGTGCATCCGCGACGGCTTGAGTTTGAGGTGCGTCGAAAGATAGGTCTGAGCGAAGGTGAGCGGAGATGTTGAACCGGCTTTACGACGCAGGTCGCTGATCTGTCTCTGGACTGTGGTTTCAGCATGATTCGTTGGGCCGAGCATCGCTCACCTCTCCTTTGTCAACAAGATGCGTCGCAATCGAAGTGAGCTGTTCATGCAATACACCACGCGCGACTTGATCTTTGACCGACGCCAGCTGCTCAAGCAGTGGCTGTTGGCTGTGGTCACCCTCTAGAACGTGTTGGTTGACGATGAGTTCTAGTCGAGTGACCTCCTCATTCATCTGTCCGAAGGCGGGTAGATGCTCCACGTGGTGCGTCATCTGGCCACGGATCTCTTGTGGAGCGTTGGGTAGATAGCCAAGCGCCTGCAACTTCTGAATAAGGTCACGCGTTATGACCCAGCACGCCTTCTCGCCTTCTATACGAGTAGCCGGTGGTGTCTCGCTATCACGAGTGACACGTCGTATGCGATTGATCGTCGTATCTGCCTGCTTGACCAACTGGCCCACCATCTCGCCGGTGATGTCGTTATCACGCTCAATGGCGTTGGACTGACGGACAGCGGATCGGTCACGGGCGATGGTTCGTTCCGTGACCTTTAGGATCTCAGCAATCTCGGCAAGGGAGTATCCCTCGCCGGTCAAATGTTCAACACAGCGTCGCCGATCCTCGACGCCGAGACTGCGCGGTGCCAATCTGCCCTGTTGAATGTCGCGCATGAGTGAAAGAACGGAGCGGTCATTGCCACTATCTGTTGAACCGTCAGCCGTGTTCTCTTGTAGATGTTGTGCTGTCTTGAGTTCTGGCACTTCCGGGGGCCGGAGTTCCGGGGGTGGGGGTGGGGTTCCGGGGGTGGTCATGCGCACTGCCCAGCTTTCGGGAGTTGAGTCTCGATGTGGTACCGCTCGGCGAGTTCGGGATCGACGTTGGACTCGCCAACGTAGGCGATGAAGCGACGAACGATCACGTCGCAATAGCGGGGACTAATCTCGATGGCGTTGCAGCGTCGGCCCAACTGCTCGGCTGCGATGATCTGCGAGCCGCTGCCGGCGAACGGTTCGTAGCACAGTTCTCCTGCGCGTGTGTGCTGGCGGATGGGGATCCGAAACACTTCCAGCGGCTTGGAGGTTGGGTGGTCTGTCTTTTGGCCGATGCGAACAGTGGGGATGTGCCATATAGAGGATGGATAGTCCTCAGCGCGTCGGATGGGCTTATGTGGTCTGACCCATCCGAAGAAGCACGGCTCGTGTTGCCAGGTGTACCAGGAGCGAGTCAGGATCGGCCGGTCCTTGACCCAAATGATCTGTTGATGCACGAAAGCGCCGAACTTCTCCCAGATGGATTCGACCATCGCCTGTCTTCGGCTGGCGTGCCAGCAATACCACGCGGCGTTGGGATCGATCGCTTCGTCGATGGCCACACGTATAAATTTCTCGTACAGGTCCCAGTTTGCCTCTGCGTCGTCCCAAGTGATTGCATAACTGTCGGCCCAATCTTTGTTCTTGATTTTTTCCACGAGCTTTGATGAACCGGGGTGATTGGTGCCGTCGTAGCCCACCAAGTAAGGCGGATCGGTGGCGAAAAGGATCGCACGTTCATACTGCATCAACCGCTTGACCTGCTCAGGATCGGTGCAATCACCACAGAGCAGACGGTGTCCCCGGAAGCGCTGATCGGAATCGAGCGTTCGCAGCTCTACCAGATCGCCCATTTGCGTCACAAGCCGTCGATTGGCGGCGAGCTCTGCCTCGACATCGAACTGGTCATCGGCCCCGGCTTCGGTGGGCGGTAGTGACTCGGCGATGATCGCGTTGACATCGGGAACGTCAAAGCCTGTGAGCTGGACATCAAAGTCCGGCACATGAACAAGCTCATCGAGCAGCTGAGCCAATTTCCGGGGATCCCAGTCGCCGGAGATCTTGTTGAGCGCAATGTTGAGGGCCTTTTCTTTCTCAACGGGCAGATCGACGACGCTGACATCAACTTCGGTATCGCCGCGTGCGAGAAGAACCTTAAAGCGTTGGTGCCCGCCGACAAGGTTGCCGCTGCGTTCGTTCCACACCAGTGGTTCGACACAGCCGAACGTGTCAATCGAGCGTTTGAGTCTCTCGTATTCCGGATTCCCGGGCTTGAGATCTTTGCGGGGGTTGTAGGGGGCGGGGTTGATCTCTTGGATTGCAATAGTCTCGATTCGCATTTTATGCCTCCATGCAATTGTTGCGAACGTTCGTAACACATAAGACAAATAAAGAAAACGCTCAGCGCTGTCGTTGTAGTGCCTTGGAGCGCGGCTTGGTTGCAGTTCTGGATTCGCGATAGTCGCTGGCGCGACAGACGTTGCAGCAGAATTGGATTTGCTGACCCATGGGCTTGGAGACGAACCACGCGCCGCATCGATCGCGCTCGCAGCGGCGTAGACGACGAAAACCTGTTTCATGAAGGAGTTCCATATCAGATCGGATTTGAACCAGCAGACTGAGCACCAGAAGGCGATCCAAGTCGATGCCCTTAAGTGAACCACCTGCGTCACCCATCGGGACCCTGAACGTCCGACACATGGTGGGTTGTGCAAGGCGCTGATTGCCCTGACGCGTCGTGCGGATGCGCGCAGGGTCCGTGCGAGTGAGCGCTTCCACTTCCCTGATCGTAAACTTCGCGTCCTCCCAGGTGTGTTTTGTGGTGATGTTCTTAAGGGTAGGCTCCTCAGCGAGGCGCCTGATCGCCCCTCGATCCTCCTGATCGCTTGCCAGTGATCGCATGACTCGATCGAGCAGACGAAGCTCAGGTATCCGTGAGAGGCGACGAGGGCGCGCCGGGCTGTTGAGCCAGGTCAGAGCGTCCCAGTAGAAAACGTAATCTCGATCCTGTCGTTCGACAGCCCAGAGCGTGGCGACTCGGATCTCCTCTTGCAGTTCCACTTGCCGCGGCAAGACGTGTTGAAAGTACTCATCGTTCCAATTGCGGCCTGCGTTGTCGTAGATGAAATACACACCGAATAACCCGAATGAGGCTTGGTCCAGAGGTTCGCGCTTGGATGACGATGCTAATCTTGGCATTGCAACTATCGATCGTAGCGCTGGCCAGGGCCGAGTCAAATTCGGTGATCGGGCTGAGGGCCGAGCAACGGCGATGTGATGGCTGCCGCAAGGTCCGAGAAGGGGCATTATGTCGTGGGACTATCACAGGCGGCTCGACTGCATCCTGAATCTCTACGACCGGAGAGCTACATGAACCTCCGGCCGAATAAACAAAAAGCACAGGATTCCAGAACGCGGATCAGGCACCGGCGCGCGAGGCGAACGCGAAGGGTGTAAATATTCGTCCGCAACAGGGACTCTGGCCGGAGTCGAGTGTTCTGGGCCCCTTGCCGACTCTCTTCTCCATATCCTCCGATTCATGCTCCAATCGATCGACGGACGTTCTATACTAAAGGATCAGGCTCGATAGCGCCCTGCATAGTCAAGGAGGCGATGAAGATGATGCCGGCCCTCATGCGATCTGTTTGCGCTTTCGGGCTGATCGCAGGACCGCTGCTACCTGGGACGATGGCGGCGGGAGGACCGCAAGGATCGGAGTCACCCGAAGATCGGCGGCCACATGAGCGCCTCGACGACCCATGGCTGCCGCGTGATCCGGCGCTTGGAAGCGCTCCCGCGACTCCGGTTTTGCAGGGGCAATTCCTGAGCATCCAGGTGAACATCGATGCCGGTGGTCTGAATATCATCGGCGATGCGGCCAACGAGCCGTCCATCGGTGTCGATCCCACAGCGCCGAACAGAATCGTCATCGGTTGGCGACAGTTCGACACGATCGCTTCCAACTTCCGACAGGGCGGTTGGGGTTACAGCCACGACGGCGGACGCACTTGGACATTCCCGGGCGTGCTGGAGCCCGGCATCTTCCGCAGCGATCCGGTGGTTGATGCTGATGACGAAGGCAGGTTCTACTATCTGAGCCTGCATACGAACCTCGCGGAGGTCTGGGAGTGTCGGATGTTCATCTCCCAGGACGGTGGACTGTCCTGGGGTGAGGGGAACTTCGCCTTCGGCGGCGACAAGGCATGGTTCGCCTTTGATCGCAGCGGCGGCATCGGTCATGGCAATCTCTATCAAGCGTGGAACACCGGCGGGAACGTATACTTCCCCAATCAGTTCAACCGCTCAATTGACGGCGGGCTAGACTGGTCGCAGCCGATCGAGATGCCGCTGCATCCTGTCTTTGGAACGGTGGCGGTGGGGCCGGCGGGGCGAGTGTTTGTGGCAGGATCGGGCAGCGGCGAGATCCGCATCGTGCGGTCCTCGAATGCTCAAGATCCCGACGTGATGCCGACGTTCGATCTGGCGCGGTCGGTCGACCTCGGTGGAACCTTCATCGGAGGCCAGGGTCCCAATCCCGCAGGACTCCTTGGTCAGGTGTGGGTGACGATAGACCGGTCCGGCGGACCGTTGGACGGCAATGTCTACCTGCTGAGCTCGGTCAACCCACCGGGCACCGATCCGCTTGACGTCATGTTCGTCCGCAGTGAGGACGGTGGAAAGACTTGGAGCGGTCCGGTCCGAGTCAATGACGACGCTCCCAGTCCTAACGCATGGCAATGGTTCGGCACGATGTCGGTGGCGCCAACCGGGCGCATCGACGTCATCTTCAACGATACGCGCAAGAGCCAACAAACGAACATCTCCGAGCTGTTCTACACCTCTTCGACCGACGGCGGAAGAACCTGGTCGAAGAACATTTCCGTCAGCCCGCCCTTTGATAGTTGGGTCGGCTGGCCGAATCAGAGTAAGATCGGCGACTACTACGACATGGTGTCGGATGCCGTGGGCGCGCATGTGGCTTGGGCGGCAACCTTCCAGGGAGAGCAGGATGTCTACTACCTGCGCATCGGCGACTATGACTGCAACGGCAACGGCATCGGCGACACCGAGGATCTGGCCAACGGCGACAGCGACGACTGCAACGAGAACGGCATCGCAGATGAATGTGAGATCGCGGCCGGCACTGTGTCCGACAAGGATGGAGACGGCATTCCCGATGAATGCGAAGGCGACACCGTCATTCCCGACGACTTCAGCGCGTTCCGCGGTTTCTATAACTCCGGTGATTTTAACAGTCTTCTGGCATCGGATGACGACAAGCTGTGTTACAACCCGGGCATCGTACTCAAGCCAACCGAAGCTCCGATCACGCTGGACTTCTTCGGAACGTTGCCAAACGATTCTCCATCGACACTCGACGTGACGATCGAATCGTCGGCGAACACCGTCGGTTTGGGACTCACATTCTCATTCTGGAACTACAACACGAATTCGTGGGATGTTGTTGGTACGGACACGCAGTCGCTCAACGCCGATACCGTCAGGACGTTTGCCGGTACACCGGCGGATCATGTACAGCCGGGTACCGGTGAGG
>CBDUST010000278.1:0-6136 GCA_965369945.1 uncultured bacterium
TGGACGCATGGTTAGCTAGCAACTCAGTCAACCGATATCAAGGCTCTTCACCGGGCGCCAAATTGGCGCCCGGTTTTTTTGCTATCTGAGGTATTGAGCGTTGGGGAAGCGTCGGCGCATCCGACCACTTGGACCTCCCCGCCCTCCTCTCCCTCCTCGCCAACTGGGGCCCGTGTCCTTCGCGGTTAGGGCATCGCCGCTCATCCTGTCGGGCCATCCGACGGCAATCAATTCTTCTTGTCAATTTTGAGAGTTTCCGCAAGAGCCACCCTCGGCCGGGACATCAGTCAGAGTTCGGATATCACCGGACCCAGTCGGTAGGTTGCGATCGTTGTGACCGCAACGCGCGAGTGGTCGCCAAGAGTTTCCGGCGACGAAGTTCCGTGAGCGCCGCGTCGAGCAAATCGGCGCATCCTTCGGAGGAGAATGAAAATGCGCACGATTTCCAGAAAATCCATCACCGTCGTCGTATTTGGATGCGTGTCCTTGGCAGGTGCAAACCTCGTCCAAGCCCAGATCCCGCCTGGTGACTTCACGATTGAGCTGGAGCCAGTCGTGACGGGACTGGCTGCACCTCTTAGCGTCACCCATGCCGGAGACGGATCGGGACGTCTGTTCATCCCGGATCAGCCCGGCCAGATTTGGATCGTCCAGGACGGCGAGCTCTTGACCACTCCGTTCCTCGACATTGCAGACAAACTTCCGGAGCTCGACGAGTTTTTTGACGAACGCGGGCTGCTTGGAGTAGCTTTCCATCCAATGTACGAGGTGAACGGGCGGTTCTTTGTTCGTTACAGCTCGCCGCGCGAAGGCGATGAGGACGAGCCGTGTTTCGGCACGACACGCGGCTGTCACACGGCGATCTTGGCGGAGTATCGTGTTTCGGACGATGACCCCAACATCGCAGACCCCGATTCCGAGATCATTCTGTTCGCGATCGACGAGCCGCAGTTCAACCACGATGGCGGTGACGTCGCGTTCGGGCCGGATGGTTTTCTCTACTTCACCTTGGGCGACGGCGGCGGGGCCCACGATGGGCTTGCCGACGATCCACCCTCTCACGGCCCGATCGGCAACGGGCAGAATATCGAGACCGCACTCGGCGCCATCTTGCGGATCAACGTCGACAGTCCCATCACAATTTGCCATGTCCCTCCGGGAAACCTGGGCAACGGCCGCACCATAACCATTGCCCGGGCGGCATTGCCGGCCCACCTCGCCCATGGTGATACGATCGGCCCCTGTGATGGGGACGACGATCCCGCATCTTTGCCCTATGGCATTCCGTCGGACAACCCTTTCGCGGCGACAACCGGCGCGGACGAGATCTACGCCTACGGGTTGCGCAACCCATACAAGTTCTCATTCGATGATGGTCCGGGCGGAGACGGCACACTATTCCTCGCTGACGTCGGCCAAAACCTTTTCGAGGAGGTCAACGTCATCGTCAACGGCGGCAACTACGGTTGGGTGATCAAGGAGGGCTTCCACTGCTTTGATCCGTTCGATCCCATCAACCCCCCGGATGAATGCCCCGACACCGGTCCCTTGGGCGAGCCGTTACTCGATCCGATCGTTGAGTACTCGCATCCCGGATCCGGATTCCCTCCGGAGGGCGGGATTACGGTGATCGGCGGTTTCGTCTATCGGGGATCACAGTCACCCAGCCTGGTCGGCACGTACGTTTTCGGTGATTTCGCCCAGGAATTCGTTTTGCCCTCGGGGAGCCTCTATTTTGTCGCCGAGTCCATGCCGGGCGACTTTGAGATCCGGCGCTTCAGAATCACCGAGGACGACATTCCGTATGAACTGTTCCTCAAGGGATTCGGCGAGGATGAGGACGGAGAGATCTATACATGCGGTTCAACCGCGCTCGCCCCGTTCGGTAACACGGGCGTTGTGGAGCGAATCGTCGTCGTGCAAGACGGAAGTCCCTTTAGTCGGCTGGGAAACTGATGACTAGATGACCGTGCGCGAAGATGCGCCGCGACAAGATCATCGCGCACGCCGCCGACACGACCAGGTAGATATGGTCAACTGCCAGGCTATAGCACGCAGAGGAATTCGCCTCGCGAACTTCCTGACCCCAGTGTGAATCGAGGTCGCAAGTGCAATCTCTTAACCGGGAGGGTCGAAATCGGCCTCATGATTGATTAGGTTCTGTCTGATGAATAGTGGGACGGGCATCTCGCCTCGGCGAGTCGCCTATGGAGACTTGCCCGTTTTTAAGAGTCAAGACGACGGGCTGGGAGCCCGTCCCACCAAGAATGAAGTGCACTCTTTTGATCCATCAGACAGAACCTAGACGAGGTCCATGGCCTCCGCCGTAGCCGACCCTACGGATGTAACCCGGCCGGCCCACCTTTGCGAACCCGTTTAATCGGCCCCAACCGGCTGCAACTGCCTTGTTCTTAGGGGTTTGGGGACTGTTCGCGGCGATCGAACCCCGCCGTCCGGCCTCCCTCGAGCAGGCAGGAACCGCACTTGCCTCATCCGTAGCTTATGCTACAATTGGGCTGAGTCACACCGGGAGATTTTACAATGCCGCTGCGCACACGACCCAAGACACGCCGCAACAACCGTCCCGCAGCCCCCAGCCAGACCTTCCGCAAGGCTCGGGCTGACCATGCAACCGAAACTGCCCAGGACTACGTCGAGGCTGTCTCGGACATCGTGCGCAATCAGGGCGAGTGTCGTGTCAAGGACCTGTCGGAATTGCTGGGCGTGTCGCACGTCACGGTAAGTCGGGCCGTCGCCAGGTTCCAACAGCAGCGATTGATTACAACCGAGCCTTACCGGCCGATCCGGCTCACGGCAAAGGGCGAACAGCTGGCCGCTGAGAGTCGGCGACGTCACGAGATCGTTCTGGCGTTCCTTGAAGCGATCGGCGTTCCCAAACGAGATTCACGGCGCGACGCTGAGGGAATCGAGCACCACGTCGGGCAAGTCACGCTCCGGTGCATGGAGCGGTTCATTCGACAACGACGCCGATTGGCGGGTAAGAAATGAAACGCCGCGCGACACAGGCCGCCCACATGAAAGGACGCGGCCAATGACGCTGCTGGCGTGGTGGAACCAGACTCGCAGAACGCGTCAGCGCGTTCTGATCGAGGACGCCCTCAAGCATCTGCACGAATCGCAGTGGCAAGGCCGCCGCGCTACGACGGCCTCTCTTGCTGGCGCGCTCCAGATGCGGCCGCGCGCCGTGTTCAGACTCTGTGCGCGCATGCAGTCGCAAGGTTGGCTGCGGTCCGCTGACGGCGAATTGCACCTGACGCCGGCCGGAGCGAAGCTGGCGCTTCAAGTCATTCGCGCTCACCGTCTGTGGGAACGATACCTGGCTGACGAAGCGCGCATGCCGTTGGCAGATGTTCATGCCGAGGCCGATCGCCGGGAACACCATCGTGATGAGCGCGCGATTCAAGCGCTGGACGCGGCAATGGGACACCCCCAAACCGACCCGCACGGCGACCCGATCCCTACTGCTGAGGGAAAGCTGCCTCTATCCGCATCTCAACCACTGACCCAATGGCCCATCGATGAGCCGGCCGTGATCGTACACCTCGAAGACGAGCCTGAAGCTGTCTTCTCCCAAATTGCCGCCGAGGGATTACGGCCGGGTCAACGGATTCGGGTTGTCGAAGCGGATGACACGCGCATCGTCTTCGCCGACGATTCCGAAACGCACGTGCTTGCGCCGGTTGTGGCTGGAAACATCTTTGTGGCCGCCGCCGACCCCATCGCCGTCGCGCCGGCCATCGAGTTGCTCACGTCGCTTGTGCCCGGCGCTTCCGCGATCGTACACAAGCTCGATGATGTGTTGCAAGGCTTCACCCGGAGGCGCTTGCTCGACCTCGGCCTCACGCCCGGCGCTGAAGTCACCGCTGAGTATTCAAGCTTCCTCGGCGACCCAATGGCCTATCGCCTGCGCGGTTCTTTGATCGCGCTGCGGCGACAGCAAGCTCGACACATCCTGATCCGAACCAACGATGGAGCAGGAGATAACGGCCATGGCTGAATGCTCAAGCTGCTCATCCTGCGCCTCTGCGGCCAACCTCGCGCAAATGGGGCTCGACATCGGCAAGTACGATTATGTCGTTGCCCTGGCGGGGAATCCCAACACCGGAAAAAGTAGCGTCTTCAACACCATCACCGGTCTCAAGCAACACACCGGGAACTGGCCCGGCAAAACCGTCACGCGGGCCGAGGGCGGGTACAAATTCAACGATCGTCGATACAAGCTCGTCGATCTGCCCGGCACGTATTCGCTCCTGTCCGCGGCTGAGGATGAAGAGATCGCCCGCAACTTCATTCTCTTTGGGCGCCCTGATTGCACCATCGTCGTCGCAGATGCCACGTGCCTGGAGCGCAACCTCAACCTCACGCTCCAGGTGCTGGAAATCTCCGATCATGTCGTCCTTTGCGTAAACCTCATGGACGAAGCCAAGCGCAAGGGATTCGATATCGACCTCCGCGCGCTGTCGCGCGACCTCGGTGTTCCCGCGGTCGGCACTGTCGCCCGCACCGGAGAAGGTCTACATTCGCTTCTTGGTATTGTCGAGCAAGTGGTGACCGGCCAAATCGATACCAAGCCGCATCAAGTGCTGCGGGATGGCGCGTTCCAGCACGCCGTCTCTGAACTCGTGCCGCTCATCGAGGAATCCGTGCCGGGCCTGCCGAATCCGCGATGGGTTGCCATGCGTTTACTCGACGGCGATTTGCGCGTTCAACAAGCGCTGGTCAACGGCGATCTCGCCGACATCGCGCAACGTCAATACGAACCTGTCCAGCGCGTTCCCCTCACCGTCGCCTTGGAAGGTGCCCAATGACCAGCTTCCCCACCACAACCGATCCCACCTCAGCTGAAGCGCTGCTCGCGCGTGCCGAGAGTTTGCGCCAGGGTCTCGCCGGCAATTTCCGCGATCAGCTCGTCGAGGCACTCTACGACGATGCGAAACTCATCGCAGATCGTGCGGTCAAGCAAACTGGCGATCACAAATGGGATTTCGATCAGCGCATCGATCGACTCATCACCTCGCCGCTGTTCGGCTTGCCGTTGATGTTGCTGCTGCTGGCGGTCATCTTCTGGATCACCATCATCGGCGCGAACTATCCCTCGCAAATGTTGGCCGTCGGACTCTTCGCCGTCGAGGATTTCGCCAGCAACCTATTCAATAACTGGGGGGCGCCCTGGTGGTTGACTGGGTTTGTATGGCACGGCGTATATCGCGGCCTGGCCTGGGTTGTCGCCGTCATGCTCCCGCCCATGCTGATCTTTTTCCCCATGTTCACCATCCTCGAAGACCTCGGCTACTTGCCCCGCGTCGCCTTCAACCTCGATCGACTGTTCAACAAAGCTGGCGCGCATGGAAAACAAGTCCTCACCATGAGCATGGGTTTCGGCTGCAACGCCGCCGGCGTTATCGCGTGTCGTACGATTGATTCGCCGCGTGAACGATTGATCGCCATCCTCACCAATAACTTCGTTCCCTGCAATGGACGCTGGCCCACGCTGATACTCCTGGCGACCGTCTTCGTCGCCGCCGCGGCCCCGCCCGGCGTCGCCTCAGTCCTCGCCGCAGGATCCGTCGTCATGGTCGTGGTGCTCGGCGTCTTGTTCACGCTCATCGTCTCCGCCCTACTCTCACGAACCGTCCTCAAGGGCGAAGCTTCCGCGTTCACGCTCGAACTTCCGCCCTATCGCCGACCCAGTATCCTGCGCACACTTCACACCTCGATCATCAACCGCACGATCTTCGTCCTGTGGCGAGCGATCCTCTGCGCCGCGCCCGCAGGGGCTGTGATTTGGCTACTCGCTAACATCGACATCGCCGGCCAGTCCATGGCCCAGCACTGCATCATTTTTCTCGACCCGCTCGGACACGCCATCGGTCTGGACGGCGTGATACTGCTGGCCTATGTCATCGCCATCCCCGCCAACGAGATTGTCGTCCCCACCATTCTCATGCTCTACCTCGGCAACACGATGATGACCGAAGAACTCCAAACATCTGAAGGCTGGCGCGAACTTTTCATCGGCCAAAACAACTGGACGCTCCTCACCGCCGTGAACCTGATGCTTTTCTCGCTGCTTCACAACCCCTGCGCGACGACGATCATCACCATCTACAAGGAA
>CBDUST010000279.1:0-6082 GCA_965369945.1 uncultured bacterium
GTCTCCACGTCGCTCCTGGATGCGCCCAATGCTTGTCCGACATCGGGCGACGTATCGCCAAGTTGCCCGAAAACTTGCGCCAGCGCCGAGCCCCCCAGGCGGTCCTGCGCCCCGCCCAAATCGATGAGCATCAATTCGGTATCGCCGTGGTCGACCTAGAGGGCAAGGTCACCAGCCTCGGTCAGGCGACGGCCGATGTGCTCCAGGAGGCGGCGGCGATCGAGCGACAGATCCGCAGCGACTTTGAGCGCCTCGCGCCCAACGGCGTCTTTGCGATCCGCTGTAGATCGATCGCCAACGACATCAACGTTCCTATTGGTGGGCCGCTACTGAACCCCGCGCTACCAGCCGCAGCGACGATCCGGGCCGATCAGTTGCTATTTTTCACGAACGGCGTGGCAGGAACGCAAGTCTTCGCCGGTTCCTCCGGCGCGAACCGCAAGCAGCAAGGGACGGCGGCCAGAATCTATTACGGCCATGCATTCCAAGTTCCCGGCGCCGAGATCCTGACCGTCTCAGCCGATGCGGCACTTACCTTCAACAACGGCGACCCACTACGCCCCTGGTCACAGGACCCCGATCCGCCGTCCTTGAAGATGTTGAACGCCATCCCTGGCAACCCTGTTGGCGATGTTGACGGAACCCAGCCTCTGGCCTCCCAATGGCTTCTGGCGAGACAGTCGGTCTTCCTAGCGGATGATGGCGGCAATCCCGCCTTCTATCTTCTCACGTCCGGTGGAATCAACTCAACCAACGCGATTTGGGACTTGGCCATCCGCAATTCGCGACTCGACATCGCCGCCAGTCAACTCAACGACATTCGCAGCGATGTCACCAATTTCGGAAACAACGACTGGCCGACACAGCGAGGCATCATCGGCAACGATTATTTGTTTTACCCGCGAGCCGAGCGTGTCGCGCCAAGTATGGATCGGTTGGACCATAGTCTGACCGCGAACGTCCTGGCCGGGGCGTGCAGCTCGTTCATCGTCGAGTGGACGTACTCCAACGGCGTGGGTGAAGTGCGTGATGACTTTGGCAATGTGATATGGACTGGTTTCCAGCTCAACCCACCAGAACGGGAGCAGCCGTGGTTCGGCTTGGATGCTGATTTGGACGGCGATGGGATCCCGGAGCGCGGCGTGCATTTCTACAGTGACAGCACGTGGTGGGACGGCGCCCAGACGATCCTTCCCATTGACACGATGCCGAACAATCTCGAAGAGGTCTTCGACGTCATACCGGGCCAATTGAGGGTCTACGAAGCGATCTTCGGTTACAACCGTACCACGCCGCTGGATCCGGACACTGGTCAACCGTGGGTTCCTGACTCTTCTCCCAACGCCTATACGCCGTGGCCGTCGTCGATCCGCATCACGATGTTTTTGCACGATCCGGCTACGAAGCTGGAATTCGGCCGTGAGATTCAGTTTGTGATCAATCTTCCGAGTCGAGTTGAGTAGGGGAGAAGGGTAGCGCCCATGGACGCAGGAGCCGTAAGAATGAGACGTAACGCACGCTGCCCCCGGGCGAAAGTGTTGATCCCGCGGCGCGGCAACTCGATCGTGTTGGTGATGGGTATTCTGGTTCTGCTGGTGATCATCGCCACGGCGTTCATTACCCGCACCCAAGCCGGGCGCGTGACGTCCAGCGTCATGGTGCGCAGCACGCTTCGCGACGACAATGCGCGAGCGACGGCTGAGATGCTCGCCCAGCTCCTGGGGGAGGCGCTGTTTCCCCGGCCGGTGAACGACGACCCCGTCACTGGTGACCCGGACGTACTGAACGACCTTGTTGCAGACTCGAATTACCCTCGTTTAAGCCCCATTCGCAACCCGTTCCGGTACGGCGTGGATCAGGACGTCGACAATGACGGGTTTCCGGACTATCCGTATAACTTCGCGCCGTATCATGTCGTGCCGTATACGAATCTGCCGGACCCGCTCTTGTTAGATGCTCCAAACTGGCCGTCCGGACCGGGCAACCTCCACCCCGGTGCGGGTATCGCCAGTCCGTTCCTGGCCTTTGAGGGCAACCCAATCGGCAATCCGGGGTTCGGCGATACTCGATGGCTGGCCGACCATGAGCCCCTGCGATGGGACACCAACGGCGATGGCATCCTCGACGCCTTCTCCCACTGGCGACACATGACCAACATCGCCCATGCCAACAATGGATTCCGCATTGTTTTCGGCATCCAGGATGTGGGTGATAATGAGGTCGATCCGTTTGGGCTCGGCCGACTTATCATGGACCTCTCCGTCCCCGCTGAGCAATGGTTGGCGGTGTTGCCGGAAGTAACTCCGGGCGTTCCGATGTTCAACGCGATCAGTGGAAACGCCTTCCTTGTGGACGAAGCCGATTTCTTCGGTCGTTGGGGCGACTGGTTCTTCGAGTATGCCAACACGTACTGGGATCCAGCGCTCGTCCCCCCGAATTTCTATGACCTGAGCGACCTGGACGGCGACGGTGATCCGTTCGATCATCCCGATGGCGACTCGCCGCAGGATGAGTTTGTCGCCGGCAGCGCTCGTCATGCGGTGTCCAGCATTCTTGCGGACACCGACGGTGACGGGTTCACCGATTCCTTCTGGTACCTCGCTCCGACGATGACGGAGCGCGGCATTCGCCAGATCGTGGCGGTGCGCATCGTTGACAACAGCGCGATGCTCAATGCGAACGTCGCCACCCGCTTCCTTCGCAACGACACCGACTTTATTGCGCTTGGACCCCAAAAGACCCGCGGTCAGACACCGGCTGACCTAGCCTTGGTCGGTCAAAACGCCGGCGGACTCGGCGCCGACAACTGGAACGTAGGCATTTATGACAGTCCCCTCAATGCCGTACAGGACTTGTACTTCGATCCAGGTGGCACGGACTATGTGGTTGAATATCTTTCGGCCCGCTGGGACGACCATGTTGACGAAGTTGGACTCGGCGGCGGCGTTGGGAATCCCAATCCGACTCCCACGGCCCAGCAGCGCCTTGACTACTGGCGCCGCAGTGGGCTGGATCCCCTGAGCCCTGCTTTGGGTGTGCCGAATTACACGCCCTTTGCGCCGACTGATGAACTCGAACTAAGAATGTATCACGGCAACAACTATCCGTGGATCTACAGTCGGTACGAGTACTCGGTCCAACCCGTAAATTGTCCGGGCGTGTTTTGCAACTGCCCGCCGGACCATAATTGCGCTCAATTCCTCCGTGCTTCAACCGCCCGAGAAGAATCGAGCGAGTACCTGAACCAGTTGAACAACGTCCAACTCCTTCGCGATAATCGACGGAAGCTGACGTTGTTCAGCGGAGCGCGGAACGACCAGATGCCGCCGTGGTTGTGGCTGTTTGCCTCTCCCAATGCTGACAACAACAACGACGGTTTTGTCAACGAGATCGACTTCAACTTGTGGCTCGCTGGGACGCGAAAGTTCGACCTGCGTCTGCCGCCCATTGATCTGGACAACGATGGGATCACTGAAGAGGATGTCGATGGTGATGGCGACGTGGAGCTTGACCCCGATGATGTGAAGTTGCTTGGCGAGAATCTGCGTCGCCGGTTATTACGTGCTCTGATCGATGATGCCGACGAGTCGTACTACGGCGATGCGGTGAACCTGGGCGACACCCAGATGCTGGCCGCGAGTTTGGCCGCCAACATTCTGGCGTACCGCGATCTGCACGATCTGAATGGCGACGCCCCTCTGACCGACGCGGTTGCGTTGTACCCAGAGATCGGGCCGCCCTTCCATCGCTACCTGGGTATGGAGCGCCAGCCGTTCCTTCTGGAGGCGTTTATTGGTCACGTGTATAAGGCCGTCGAAGTTCCGGATGCAGATCCCCTTAACATCCCCTATAGCAACTCCGGCAATTACGTAATCCTGGAAGACCCAACTCTCCGCAGCACAGTGGTTGCGGTGCAGTTGGCGAATCCATTTGATGAACCGATTGATCTTTCGCTGTATGAGGTTTCAGTTTTCGGGCAGGTGGTGGATCTGGGGCCGCTCGGCCTGAACCTGGGGCAGCTTCCAGCAGCGACGGACGACAATCCCAGGACGCTCGTGCTGTATGTTCTTGAGAACGACCTCATGGGCGATGCGCTGCAAACCAAGTGGCTGGACTTCATGGACCTATCAGGTATTGGAGATCTGCCCTCTGGTAGCATCGTTCGCGAAGTTGGTTCGTGGAGCACGGATCGCGGCGATTACGACACGAGTAACGCTGATGCCATCGTTATCCGTCGCCGAAATTCAGTCCCCCCGAATGAGCCTGTCGTTATCGATCGGATCGATTCGCCGGCGCTGGCTGATCGGCTGTTTGGTGAGGAAATAAACGACCTTCTGAACAATATCCCACCGGACAAGCCGGTGATCCCTCCGCTGGCGGCCGCTGGCCCATATCCAGGCATCGACCTGGGGCCGGCTCTGGCTGGCTTCGACCACTGGGTGCAGTGGGGGCGGGTGACTCGCGCCTGGGGTTACGACATTGATGGCGATGTCTTCTATGACCCTAATGAGCGCAATCCGCGGTATGTTTTCGGGAAGCGTGCGGTTGTTAAGCCGACCGCTGGGACGACACCGGATGGGAGCTTCATCGCCGGTGGAAACAAGTACAAGTTCGGCGATAACCCCGACACCCCGAATCCCTGGTTCGCGCGGAACTACAAGAACGTTGATGGTTTCACGGTCAGTCGCAAGCCTACGTTCTTCGACATGTATCACAACAACGACCCCGCCAACCCTTCGTGGAGCTATCCGAACAAGGGTTGGTACGGCCAGGGTGAGCCGGGCAGCGTGGACGTACCTCCGAACGGTCCGGGCAACCCGGGCGACTTGAAGCTCGACTTCCCCATGCAGATGCTCCAGAAGGACCGCGACTTTGATCAGGTCGGCGAGCTGTTGAACGTGTGGTTGTACGGGCACGAATTGGAGTTCGACATCAGCGGCGCCTACGTCGGGACCACGGAAACGTTCTCAGAGTTCATGATCGATCAGGACCTGGTGGGCCGTGGTGAGCGAGTGAACCGTCTGCGGGTGGAGCCGAAAACGATCCTTGGGGACACGTTCAGCGCCGTCATTGGTGTGGGCGACCCCGACGATCTGCTCGATCCGCTCCATAGTGTGCCGGCTTTGCCGGCTGGGGCGCGGGTGCTGGATGCGTTTGTTTGCGACGATCGAGGGGTGAATGCCGGCGGTAGTCGGTTCGGCAACGCTAACGGATACTCGGGCAAGATTACGCCCGGGTTGATCAACATCAATACGGCGGGTGTGCCAGTTCTGCGCTCAGCGCCGCACATGGCGAGACTTGTTCACGAACTGGATTCGCCATCGGGCAATCCGTATGTGCGCGTGCCGGAGGCGATCACCCGCTATCGCGAGCGGTTCGGCAATCCGAGTAATGCAATGGATTCGCTACCGGCCTACGGCGATCGTGGCGGGACCGGCTTTCTCGGTAACGCCGGTTTGGATGACCTTCGCGGCGATCGCGGTTTCGCCTCATTGGGTGAGTTGATGCTGCTTCTTCGATCAGCTTCAACCCCCGGGCTGAATTCTCTGGAGCCCAACGAGAATTGGCGGATCGACTTTGCTGGGAAAGTGCCGTACGTCGTCGGAGGGTCCACACGGATCAGTACGGACGTGAACGATCTGGCCGGGAACGATCCGGACCTCGTAGCGGAGGATTCTGAGGAGCTGAATCTGTTGTTCGCAGGCATGTCGAACATACTGACCACGCGAAGCGACGTGTTCACCGTATATTTCAGGGTGCGCAGCTTCATCCAGAACCCGACGACCCAAGTGTGGGATGCGACCAACCCCGAATTCATCGTGGACGACAGCCGGTACGTGATGTTGGTTGATCGCAGCGAAGTGAATCACCCCAACGATAAGCCGAAGATTTTGTACCTGGAGAAGTTGCCGAAATAATCGGCGTGGCTGTTCTACCAAACACCAACAACCAACAACTAATAACTAATTCGCCCGTGCCCCGTCACGCTCATCCGCTGTGTTCGGGGCGCGGGTTTTTTGATTGGAGGCACTGGGCGCTAGGTATTTGGCATATGGCACTAGAGCGGTGTGATCGCTCTGTC
>CBDUST010000280.1:0-6072 GCA_965369945.1 uncultured bacterium
GAACAAGTCGATCTTGACCGCAACACATCCAGCCAACACCGGCACGAGCACGATTTCAACCCAACCACGAAAAACGACTCCCGACCCCTTTTTCGGGAATAGGTGATGAACGAGCGGGGCGGCGAGTAGTGGGGTGGCTATGAGAAGGCCGATGCCGGCGTGCATGCGCCACAGGCCGAAGCCGGCGGCGCCGATGGCGAGGATCGTGGCAATGACCCCGGCGCTCCGGATCATGCGCGCTCCGCCCAGCTCGGCTTGGTCGGCGGCGTCGCGATCGATTGACGTCAACACCCAGGGACCGATCGCCATCGCCGCTGCGACGAGCGCAGCCTGAGCCAGCGTCCCCTGCCATAGCCAATACACCGCAGCGAATGCCAAACCGCCGGGGAGGCCCGCCGACCAAACGCCGATACTCATCGAAGCGACCAGACTCGGCGGCTCACCATTGCGTCGTGAGGCGAACGATCCAGCGCCGAGCAACGTCAACAAAACGACACATAGCGTGAATACGCGCAGTGGGCGCTGATCCGTCCACGTGGTTTCCTCCCAGGCTACTTCGAGTTCAGCGCGAGCACGCTTCTGATCCTCGGCAAGTTGGGCCAGTAGCTCCGGCTGGGCACCGGCTCGTTCGGTCGCGATCGCCTCGGCCTGTTGTCTTCGGACGAAGTGTTCGAGCTCGGCTCGCTGTGCGGCACCGCCGACGTACATCGCTTCAAACTGCGCGGGGAGGACTCGCCCAAAGATGGACGGACCGAGGACGATCCCGGCGACCGCTCCGCCGACGACAGCCCATCCGGGACACCGCGCCCAGCGTAGCAATGCCGCCGTACCGACCGGCATCGCCACCAGCAGGATGATCGCCATGACCATAGGGCACAGGATACGTCCACTGCGAGGGCGGCGCGTCGAATAATCGCTCTGGGCCAGCGAACTCAGCCCCGCTACACTGACCCGCTGTGAGCGAATGCGTGGTACAAGAAAGCGTACGGTGGAGAGTCGGCCCGAGACGAGAACTCGTTCTGGATCAGCCCCGCTTGATGGGCGTGCTGAACGTTACACCGGACAGCTTCTCCGACGGCGGGTCGTTCGCGAGCGTTGAGGAAGCGGTGGACCACGCTTTGCGAATGGTCGCCGACGGGGCCTGCATCATCGATGTGGGTGGGGAATCGACTCGCCCGGGCGCCGCGCCGGTGAGCGCCGATCAACAGATCGCCCGCACCCGGCCGGTGATCGAACAGTTGCGCCGAGCTGGCGACGTGCTGATCTCAATCGATACGACGAGCAGCGTCGTCGCTGAAGCGGCGCTTGATGCCGGGGCCGACATCATCAATGACGTCTCGGCCGGTCAAGACGACGAACGAATGTTGCCGCTCGCTGCGCAGCGCGCCTGCGGATTGGTGTTGATGCATCGACTGACCTCGCCGGCGCAGGATTCATACAGCGACCAATATGCTCAGAACCCGATCTACGCGGATGTCGTCGCAACCGTATGCGAATTCCTCATGCAACGTTGTAAAGCGGCGACATCACTCGGCGTTGATCACACTGCGATCACGATCGATCCCGGGCTTGGGTTTGGCAAATCAAAAGAGCACAACTTTCAACTCATTCGACGAACGAATGAGATTGTGCAGTTGGGATTCCCAGTTCTGAGCGCTGCGAGCCGAAAAAGCTTTGTTGGCGCTGTTACAAAGTTATCAACGCCTTCGGAGCGGGTGCTCGGTTCGACGGCCGTGAGCGTGGCTCAGTGGTTGGGCGGAGTTCGTTTGTTTCGCGTCCATGATGTAGCGGCGCATCGTGAAGCGCTAGCGGTGGCGGCGGCAATCCGGCCGGACAAATAATACTCATTGATGTTACGGATGAAGCTGGTAGTATGCCTCGCCACGCCTGACCTTGGGGGAAAAGAGGAAGCAGCGCAGCGGAGACGTCGAGCATGGCAAGCGACGAAATCAAAGAGTTTACCGATGACAACTTTGATTCGGAGGTCATTAACTCCGAGTTACCGGTGCTCGTGGATTTCTGGGCCGAGTGGTGCCAGCCGTGTCGGATGCTGGCGCCGACGATCGAGGAACTGGCGGACGAGTACAAAGGCAAGGTCAAAGTGGGAAAGCTCGACACTGATGCGAATCGCGACGTGTCGATCAAATACGGGATCAGCGCCATTCCAACGATCATCCTTTTCCACGGCGGGGAAGTGAAGAAGAAATTTGTCGGGCTTACGCCGAAGGATCAGTTTGCCGCTGCGCTCGACGAGGCTGTGGCGTAGCGCAGATCCCTTGCAATCTGCGGTGACGTACTCGTGACGAGGGGTTGAGCCGCGATCTCTGAATCCGGTACAGGTTGAGAATACCCGCAGATTCGACCCGCCGAGGTCACAGGCAACTCGGTATGATTGGGGCATGCGAATACTGACATATCTGACCGTTATCGTTACCGCCGGCTGCGTCGCGTCATTTGCCTTGGCTGGCGAAGAACCGATCGTCACCAGCGACCTGCTGCGCATCCGAACCGTAAGCTCGATTGATGTCGCGCCGGATGGTACGAAAGCGGTGTTTGCAGTTCGGTCCATTGCGACGGAGACGGCCCCCGCGGATCAGGAGGTCCAGGCGCAGCCGACCTACGAGTACCGCTCACATCTGTTCCTGCTTGATCTGATCGATCCCAACGCGGAGCCTCGACAACTCACGTTCGGCGATCGTCAAGACGGTTCGCCGAGCTTGTCGCCCAATGGGCGTCGGATTGCGTTTGTTCGCGCCGATGCGGACGGCGAATCTGGCGGGCAATGTTGGGTAATTCCGGTGGACGGCGGCGAAGCTCGGCAGGTAACAAACCTTGAGCATGGCGCCGGGTTACCGAGATGGTCACCGGACGGTGGCGTGATTCTTGTGTCGTCGCAGATTCCTATTGACCAGATCGATGGGACACCGCCGTATCCCATGGAGCGCCCCAAGCGCCAATGGAAGGACGCCGAGCCGACCGATGATGTTACGCCCAAGCCGGACGGGACTCGCCGGGAGATCCGAGCGTGGTTGGCGGCGAACGCGAAAGAGCAGAATCCGGATGCGATCAATCGATTGAATTTCCAGGGAGAGCACACACTGCGGGGATTGATGACGTTCAGTCACCTGTTTGTAGTCGATCCTGACGATCCGCAAATGCAAGCGACACAGATCACCAACGGATTCTTCGATCACGGTTCCGCAGCGTTCATGCCGGATGGCCAAAGCATTATCTATGCATCCAACAAGACCAGCGATCAACACCCCGATCGGCTGCGTGGAACCGAACTTCGGCAGGTCAATGTCGATGGGAGTGGCGATCGTACATTGCTGTCAGTCGATGGATGGTCGCTGAGCACTCCCAAGCCGAACCGGGATGGCACGTTGCTTGCCTTTGGCGGGCGACGGATGGACGAACCGGCAGATCGGCAACGCCAGTTGGGACTTGTCACGTTGAACGCAGAAGCTCCAGTCCAGCCGACCTGGATGACCGACGAATCGACATTCGAGGCTTCGGTGGGCGCGTTCCGATGGCGACCCAACGGCGAATTGCTGTTTACTGCTGCCCAGCGCGGTGCGGTTCCCCTAATGACGATGAGTTTCGGTTTGCTCGAGCCGGCTGCTCTAATCGATCGAATCAACGACATTCCAATCGGCGTTCAGACGTTCGACGCCGGTGGCGGGGCGATTGTGTATGCGGCGACGAGCCCGCTGAACCCCTGCACGTTGCTTGTGCGCGATAGTGCGGGAGACCGATTGGCCTATGACTTGAATCCGTGGGTTGCCCAAAAGCAACTGGCCATGCCGCAGGAAGGTTGGCTCTCCAGGCCGGACGGCACGCGCGTGCAGTATTGGTTCATGGAGCCGACCAATCGCGACGAGACCAAGACGTATCCACTTGTGTTGGAAATCCACGGCGGACCATCGGGAATGTGGGGTCCTGGCGAATCAACCATGTGGCACGAATTCCAATTGCTATGCAGTTGGGGGTACGGCGTGGTGTACGCCAACCCACGCGGCTCCGGTGGTTATGGGTATGAATTCCAGCGCGCCAACTTTCAGAACTGGGGGGAAGGTCCGGGCGGCGACGTCTTGGCGGTTGTCGATGAGGCGCTGCGTCTGAACGAATGGCTCGACGCCGACCGACTTGTCGTCACCGGCGGAAGCTATGCTGGGTATCTTACCGCTTGGATCGTCGGCAACGATCATCGTTTTAAAGCCGCGGTCGCGCAGCGCGGCGTCTACGACCTGGATACATTCTTCGGCGAGGGAAACGCTTGGCGGCTCGTGGAATTTGCGATGGGCGGTTTCCCGTTCGACGATCGGGTTCGTCGAGTCATCGAACGCAACAGCCCGATCACCTACGTCGATCGCATTCGAACACCGTTGATGATCATTCACGCAAGCAACGATTTGCGCACCGGCGTTTCACAATCGGAGATGTTGTATCGGTCGCTCAAGGCGCTGAATCGCCCAGTGGAGTACATTCGCTACCCCAACGCCGGGCACGACCTTTCGCGCACCGGCGATCCGACGCAGCGTATGGATCGCCTCAATCGCATCATCGAGTTCTTCGAGCGGTATATTGAGAATCCAAGGCCAGCGCCAAGGGTTGCGAATGAAGATTGAGGGCATACAACCCGGGGCTTCAAGAAGCCGGACCTGACGAGCGACCGAAGGGAGCGAGGAAGGTCCGGGTCACCGCCGCGAACCGTCACAGGCCCGATCTGAATTACGCGCTCAAAAATCGGTAGAACCGTTCCCGTAAATGGGTACGCTCTGGTCATGCGAAACCTACCAAGCGAAAATCAAATGTGGCGGGCGACGCAAGAAAGTGACGCCTCTTTCGACGGCGTGTTCATTCTTGCAGTCAAGACAACAGGGGTTTTCTGTCGACCGGTTTGTACCGCACGCATGCCCAATCGTGAGAATGTCGAGTTCTTCGCCACACCGCGCGAGGCTTTGGTCGCCGGCTATCGTCCTTGCAAGCGTTGCCGTCCGATGGATTGCAACGGTGAAGCGCCGCAATGGGTCAAGAATCTGCTAACGCGAGTTGAGCAAGCGCCGCAGGATCGGATCTGTGATGCAGAGTTGCGCACGATGGACATTGATCCTGGCCGTGCTCGCCGCTACTTCAAATCCCACTATGGAATGACGTTTCAGGCGTATCAGCGTTCACGTCGACTTGGATCGGCGCTGGCCCACGTGCGTCGCGGTGATGATCTTACATCTGTCGGTTTGCAGCATGGTTTTGAGTCCAGCAGCGGGTTCCGTGATGCGTTTGAGCGACTGTTCGGTCGAACGCCGGGTCGAAGTCGCGATTCAGCGTGTCTTGCGGTCCACTGGGTCCAAACGCCCATCGGACCGTTTGTCGCCGGTGCGACGGATGAAGGCGTGTGCTTGTTTGAATTTGCCGATCGCCGAGCGTTGGAGGTACAGATCACGACATTGCGCAAGCGGCTTGACCGCGCAGCCGTGCCAGGAATGAACCAACACTTGGAGCAACTCGTCGATGAAGTTGCCGGGTACTTCGATGGAACACGGAGGAATTTTGACGTTCCCTTGTTCCTGCATGGGACGACGTTCCAAGAGAAGGTCTGGCGGCAGTTGCTCAAGATTCCCTACGGGCAAACCACGTCCTACGAACAGATCGCGCGAGCCATTGATCGTCCGGGTGCGCAACGTGCGGTCGGACGGGCCAATGGACAGAATCGAATCGCCGTGCTCGTTCCGTGTCATCGAGTGGTTCGTAGTGACGGTCAATTGGGTGGTTACGGCGGCGGATTGTGGCGCAAGCAACTTCTATTGAATCTCGAAGACAGTGTGCTGCAAGGACAGCGCGACGAGCCGAATCGTTCTGGCGAGCCTTACAAAGTGCTTGCACACGGCTGTACTGGTTGAGCACGCCGGCCGACGGCCCCACGTCGATCTTGAACCTCCCAAGGCCCGCAGCTTGAACAGCCGATGGATTGGGATATCCTTTGGTTCGATTCCGGGCCGAGGTCCGGCAAACATCATGGGGCCGTAGCTCAGTTGGGAGAGCGCTTGCATGGCATGCAAGAGGTCGTCGGTT
>CBDUST010000281.1:0-5961 GCA_965369945.1 uncultured bacterium
GCCGAACATACAGACGATCACTTCTGCAATGTCGCTCTCGGCAGCGGTCTTGACGGCACAGATGAGATTCAGCGCGGCGTCGGAACTCGGCCGATCGCTTGAGCGCTGTGACCCAACCATCACGATCGGAATTGGCGAATCCTGCACCATGAACGTCAGAATCGCCGCGGTATGGTGCATCGTGTCGGTGCCGTGCCCAATGACGACGCCATCGACTCCTTCCTCGATGGCTTTCCCGATGCGCTGAGCAAGTGTGACATACTGCTGCGGCCCCATATTCTCACTGAATACGCCGAATAGCTTCTCAGTGCGCAGGTTGCACAGATCAGCGAGTTCCGGCACGGAGCCATAAAGTTCGCCCGGACTGAAGGCAGGAACAACTGCGCCGCTGCGATAATCCAGCCGACTTGCGATCGTTCCGCCTGTTCCGAAGAGAACAATGTTGGGCTTGGCCGGGTCGGTCGGAAAATCCTGTTCAGGAATCTTGTAATCCGCAACTCGTCGACCGTGTTCGGTCATTTTCTGTATGGTTTCGGCTGCCAGACCAACGTTGTAACCGCTGCTCAGTTTCAAAACGATGTGCCGATCGTCAGCAGTTTCCGAGCGCGGAAGAACGATGCCACGGAACCGACCATCGGTCGTCTGCACTTCGACATCGCTCCAGACGCCTACACCATGCCGATCCAAAACGTCAAGACCTGGCCCGCGATATCCGTTGTTCGTGTTTTCAGCGGCTCGCTGTGTCATGTGCCTGTCCGTTGTTCGGTCAGCTCCGCTGCCGCCATACCTAGTACTGTTGTCAGCACATCAAGGATCCGTCTTCCATCGACCCGACCAACCATATCTTGCATGAGCCGTCCCATAAGGTATCGCCGGTGTTTCGTAACAGTTGCAAAACGCGTCGCATCGGAACCATCCACGACTTGAGCGACTCGACGCTGCAGAGCGTGATCACCTAACCGGTGGATATCCATCTGGTCAAGGACCGCAGTTACGTCCTCGGCTGTAATGCAATCGTCGTGTGTACATTCCAGCAATGTCTCAATCAACCACGCCAATCCTTCTTTAGCCAGGCGGTCTCCGGCATGGGCCTTGAACAACGCGAACAGCGCATCATCACCGAGACGATCCGGCTTAAGATTAGCTCGCGCAAAGCTCCGCATGCGCTGTGAGAGTATGACGCCGACGAGTTTCGCAGATATTCCCAGTTCCTCGATGGCCCGCGTGGCAAGCGAAGCGTGAGGTGAGATACATAAGAATTGAACATCCTCTTCCACCATCCCGCTGTTGCGGAAGCGCGCCTCGGTTTGCCAGACGAACTCAGGAAGAGCATCGCGCCGCTGATTCACTCGCTCAACAGAGATTACGATGGGTGGGAGATCCGTATCGGGATACATCCGTTCGGCGCCTGGAAGCACGCGCTCGAAGCCGTTGGTGCCATCCTTGAGCGGTTGTCGCGTGTCGCTCGGTACGCCGATTGTTGCCTCCCGCGCACGGATCAGTATCTCCTCACATGCAGTCTTGACATCGCGCTCGTCACCCCAAATGAGAATGAGCGCATCGTTGTCTTGGGCCTTCATTCGCTTGCGCAGCTTCTGCCAGTCCTGCGGCCAGAGTGATTCTGAAGCTGCGTCACTATGAACAATGTTGGGAAGTTCAGTCAAACAAGCGATCACACGAACTCGATCAGCAAACTCCTTGGCGAAAGCCGTGTGCTCCTGCGTTGATTGATTGAGCAGACCCGCAAATCCACGGAGCATTACACATCGAACCAGCAGGTTGCGATCGATCGCAGAGCGGATCGGCGCATAGCTCGACTTGGCGAGCAGAGCCGTCACATCCCTTGAGTTATCCGAGATCGAATCCGGCGTGACTTTGCGTCGGTTGAGCTGTCGCATGATCTCAAGCAGCGCAACTTGCCGATTGGCCTCGTTGTAGATCAATCGAGGAATGCGCCAAATCTGCGGCACACCCTTGATTTCGATGCGCGTTCCGCCTTGGACACTGACATTCACATCCTGTCGAGTAGCGCCGTAGCCACGACGGACCTTCTGCGTGCTGCGGCACAACTTTCGGATCAGGTTGCAGACCTCGGCTGTCTCTTGCGGAGTGAACATATCCGGTTCGGTGACGACTTCGATCAACGGCATGCCGAGGCGATCGGTCAGATACGTGCGCTCATGGCCGTGATCGGATACTTCACGGCATGAATCCTCCTCCAGCCCTAATTGACGCACGCCGATCTTTCGATCATCAAACGGCAGCCAGCCGTCGATGCCGAGAATAGTTGTCCGTTGAAATCCTGTTGGGATCGATCCGTCCAAATACTGTTTTCGTGCGATATGTAGCTCGTTTACCAAGTTCAATCGCAGCAAGAGTGCGAGCTCCAATGCGATGTCGATCGCCTGCTCATTTATAAGGAACGGCGGAGTATCATCAAACTCATACGTGCAGACGGTCGCGTGGTGCAGCCGGTAGGTAATGTTCTTTCGCGTCTTCTTTTCCATCAGCGCCGTGCCGTCGTACTCGCCCATCTCCGACAATGTTGGGCGCATGTGCCGCAGCACTTCCGCGTCATAGGACGAACTGTAGTGGCCAGCGGGACAACGACAAAACAGCTTCGTCGCTGTCAGAAGCTGCTGATGAACCTCCAGCCCGCACTTCAGGCCGATCTCGGCGTAGTCGGCTGGCGTCATCTCCTCGAACGGTTTGAGCGGTATGGCATCCATGCAAGGCCCCAATGATAGCCGTAAGTGGACACCTAGACTGAAGTGAATTCTCGAACCCTGCGGCGACCTCAGTGTCGTACTGGCTTGCCGGAGACGGTACACTGTGCTGATCGCAAGTTGCGGCTAAACCGCGACGAAGTGAAGGAGCCAGCCATGAGAATTTGGATGCGTGGGTTGCTTATTGTTGCGTTTCTGTTGACCGTCGGTGATCGAAGCTTCGCTCAAGCTGCTATCGAACCAACGCAACTCGCAGCATCAGCCGACATGGTCTTGCGCAACGGCAAGATTGTAACCGTAGACGAGGCGCTCGGCGAGGTCCAAGCGATCGCGATTCGAGGCGATCGCATCCTCGCTGTTGGATCAAACGAGCACATAGCTGCGTTCATTGACGACTCAACGAGTGTTGTTGATTTGCGCGGCAAACTTGCGATTCCCGGGTTCATTGAAGGACACGGGCATTTCATATCACTGGGCCACGCGAAGATGAACCTCGATCTGATGACCGTGCGCAACTGGGATGAGGTGATTCAGATGGTGGCCGCTGCGGTCAGCAAGGCGAGTCCAGGCGAATGGATCATCGGCCGTGGTTGGCACCAGGAGAAATGGAACAAACCACCGATCGGTGCGGTCGAAGGATTTCCGACTCATCACGATCTCAGCGAAGTCTCGCCGGACAATCCGGTATTTCTGACGCACGCCAGCGGTCACGCAAGCTTCGCCAACCAACACGCGATGGACCTGGCAGGAATCAGCGCGGCAACTTCGGATCCACCCGGCGGTGAGATTCTTCGCGATGACCAAGGGCAACCCATCGGCGTCTTTCGTGAACGCGCATCCGGCCTCATCTGGCGTGTGCAATCCGCAGGTGTTAACCGTGAGAACGAGATCGACCTCACCCGCCGCGCGATTGAACTAGCGACGAAAGAGTGTTTATCCAAAGGCATTACCTCGTTTCAAGATGCGGGTTCATCGTTTGGCACGATCGATACATTCACGGAGATGGCTGAAAGCAGCGAGCTCGGAGTTCGTCTGTGGGTAATGATCCGCGAATCCAACGCACGAATTCGTCAACACATCGATCAATACAAGACACTTCAGCGAGTCGGCAACAATTATTTGACGGTCGGTGGGATCAAACGATCAATAGATGGTGCGTTGGGTTCCCGCGGCGCGTGGATGTTAGAACCCTATGCGGACAGTTCCGAGAGCACGGGGCTTGCCACGGCAACGATCGAGGAGGTCACAGAGACCGCGCAGATCGCCATCGAGCACGGACTGCAATTGTGCGTGCATGCAATCGGCGATCGGGCCAATCGAGAAGTGCTGAATATCTTTGAGAAGATGTACGTTGCCAATCCATCCAAGCGAGGCCTGCGATGGCGGGTTGAACACGCGCAGCACCTTCACGTCGACGACATCCCTCGCTTCGGGCAACTTGGCGTAATCGCATCAATGCAGGGGATTCACTGTACTTCAGACGCACCGTGGGTATTGGCTCGCTTGGGATATGAACGAGCTAGCCAAGGTGCCTATGTCTGGCAAAAGCTTATGCAAAGCGGCGCGGTCGTTACGAACGGAACGGATGCGCCGGTGGAGGACGTCTCCCCCATCGCGTCGTACTACGCCACGGTTTCCAGGCGCCTCACTGACGGCTCCTTATTTTTCGCCGAGCAGCGAATGAGCCGAATGGATGCGCTGCGATCCTACACAATCAACGTCGCCTACGCGGCCTTTCAAGAGGACATCAAGGGCACGCTGACACCAGGCAAGCTGGCGGACATTGTCGTGCTGTCGCAGGATATTCTGAGCATCACCGAGGACCAGATTCCCCACACGCAAGTCGAGCTAACCATCGTCGGTGGTAAGGTCGCCTACCGCAGAGAGTAGGGCTTGGCCACAAATGCGGGACGATGCGCGAGCTTTGCTATCCTCTGAGTATGACTCGTTGGCGATCAATCCGCGCTACCGGACTTGGGTTCCTCACATGCTGCGCTCTCTGTGGATGTCGCACGACTCTGGACTACGCTCGCCCCTTGGTGCCGGGTGAGCATGCGCTGCGGATCGTTGCTGCGCCGGAAACAATCGCTGGACTGGCAAGTGCCTTTGAGAACAAGTCCGATCAACTCATACTGTCGATGGATCGCAGCTTAGCGTGGTTCGACCGAAATGAGAGCAAGCGATTCTTTCCGTGGACGGATCTACTTCTCACTCATGCCGAAGCGCGACAAAGCCTCCTTGCTCTTCGTGAACTGATCGAACGAGCCAAGAGTGCGGAACAGTTCGTGCACGAGATCACTGAACGGTTTGATATCTACGAATCGGTGGGGTACGACGGAGATGGCACCGTCTTCTTCACGGGCTATTTCGCTCCGGAATATCCGGCTCGCCGGCAACGCACCGAGACGTTTCAGTATCCGCTCTATAAACTGCCCGCCACCTTTCTAGCTGAGTACATTGAAGAAGGGCGATGGCCAACGCGTCGGGAGATTGAGGATGATCATCTGTTGGCCGGGTATGAACTTGCCTGGCTTGACGATCCATTGAACGCCTACTTGATCCATGTCAACGGGTCAGGATGCCTCCGGCTTGCCGACAACGACTCGATGTATGTTGGTTATACGGCGACCAACGAACACGAATACACGAGCCTTGGAAGGCTCCTCGTCGACGAAAGTTTGCTCAGCGCAGACGAGGTGAGTATGCAGACGATTCGGGCAGTGTTCGATCGTAGTCCTGAAACGGTCGGCGCGATGATGCTCAAGAATGATCGGTACGTATTCTTTACGGAGCGCAGGGCTGATGAATGGCCAATGGCGTCGTTGGGAATCCGTCTGACGAGCGAGGCGTCTGTAGCGACGGACAAAACGGTGTTCCCGCCCGGTGGTCTCGTCCTCGTCCAATTCGGTCCGATCGACGAGACTGGCAGTACGTCTGGAACGGCGCGATTCATGCTCGACCAAGACAGCGGCGGCGCGATCAAGGGGCCGGGTCGAGCTGATCTCTTTATGGGTGTGGGCGAGCGCGCTGGAAGCGTGGCCGGAGCGCTAAAAGAGTACGGTCGGCTGTTCTACTTCTTCTTGAAAGAAGATTAGCGGCGCGTTTGGCAGATTGGCAACAATGCGCCGGGATCGTCTCGAACCTGTTGGTCGCAGGTCGGCGTATTTCATGATGCTTGGCAGGCCTCTGCAAGATTGACACAAGCAACGTTATTGTGGAATCTCCCGCTGCTGAT
>CBDUST010000282.1:0-5907 GCA_965369945.1 uncultured bacterium
CCTCGCGGCCAGGTAATTGGGGTGATCCTCGGGCGTTCGGGCTGAGCCGAAGATAGCAATCTTGCGCGTCGCTTCGTAATGGTTGAAGACACGGTAGGCGTAACGCATCTCTTTTAGCGCACGGTTGAGCAGCTTGAGCTGGCCGATGTCGTGTTGATCCGGGATGAGCTTGAGGCTCGTCTGTATCAGTTGAGCGATCATTTGACCGGCGAAAGAGGACGGATCGCCTCCCATCGATTCGATGAGCCCGCTAATCGTGCTCAGTGTCGATTCGTCTCTCACGGAGGCGCGAGTCATCGCCATGAAGTCCTTCCTGAGGCGTCGGTCATCCTCGTCAACAAGAGCGATCGGGTCGGTCGCCCCAGGTCCGCTGCGCTCAATCAGCGTGGGTGACCTTGCCCAACTGCTCCGGCCATTTGCTCGTACCGGGCTTGGGCGCGACACTGATAGCCGGCAGCGGGACGATCTTAGCTTCCGGATCGCTCAGGGGGCCCGTCACAGCAATGGCCACGAGGCGGTCACTGATTCCACCTACGATGTCTTGAACCAGGCCGAGGGTGCCACGGGTCCGAAACCGTAGGTCCAACTCGAGGCTGTTGAAATCCATTTCGCCTTCGCCCAACAGTCGTAGCGTCGGACACTCCAGCGAGAGCCTACTGAAGACGACTCGGTCCCCGGTGATATAGAACGCAGCATCGGCAAAGTCGAGGCTGCCGCTAATCGGCGGCATAAGCTCCAACAACTGCAACAACCGCAGCGCGACTGGCATGTTCGCGATCTGGGCGTGGATTATTCGTGCGGCGCCGCGACCGCGCCGGCTCAGTGGCTCATCGCGACTCCCTGCGAGGTTCAACGATCCAAACAACTCGCCTCTCAGACCGCTGTTCTTTCGCGGTGAGCCTTCCAGACCTGGCGCGGCCGAAGTAAATTCCTTCAGGTCGACGCCGGCAATCTCCAGCGACAGGGTGTAGTCGTTTGCCAGTGCAAGTCCGATCGTCGCTTCGCCAGTCACGATACCGCTGCACAGATCGGCCCTCAACTCATCGACGACAAGCCGTGTCCGGTCATCGTTGAACGTTATGCAGGCCTCGGCGTTGGATATTTCTCGCCCGAGTGCTTTGGCCCTTGTCACCGTCATGCGAATGTCCAGATTCGAGTTTGCGTCCGGAGCGGTGTCGATCAGGAAATGGACTGCGCCGTCTACCTCCGAGAAATCGACGCCGGCATGGAAGGAGGCTTGTTGCAGGTCCACCCGGCCGGCGAAGGTCGTCTGCCATCGGTTGCCATCACCCCTGATTTCCTTCATTGTCAGGTGACCGTCCTCCAAACGAACGCCCTGGGCAGCTTCAACAGCCAGAGCATCGATGGTCGAGCGGACTTGCGCTGGCAGAAACGCCCGAAGCTCAGGACCGTCAATTCCGCCGGCGTAGGACAACCTCAGATCAGCCTCGATCAAATCACGTACATCGAAGACCCCGTCGATCCTGAAGGAAACCGCTGAGTTGTGCCCCGCGACGTTGCTCAGGAGAACCTGGTCGGGAAGGAACGTGATTTGGGACTCCTCCTCCAGTTCGAGTGAGATGGGTACGTCGTTCACCCGGAAGGCGACAGTGTGTGGCTGAATCTTGCACAAGAACGTCGCTGGTCGATCATCGATGGGTGAGTGGTATGTAAATTGGGCGTCGAATGATCCGGAAGGTTGATAACCGGCATATTGCTTCGCTTCCGCCTGGGCCCCGATGAGCGCCATCACCTCGGTAATGAGTGGTGAAGAAAGCTCACCTTCCGTCCACATTCCGTCGACCTGCAGCTCCTGGCTTTCCGTGGTTAGACCGTAAGAACCGTTTAGGACGAGCAGCCCGTTATCCCCGTTGTGGCTACGGACCCGAAGCGCGAGATCCTCGAAGACGACCTCCGTGCCCTGTAGTGAGAGGCTTCCTCGTTCGCGAGCAAGCTGCACGGGCCGGTCGTCGATCTGGATTTCGAGCGTCTGCGGCCAGATCACGAGTCGGACCGGTTCCGGCTTTCCTTTTGCAGCGCGGTAGTGCAATTCGGCATCGTACGTGCCGTGCGGTTGGTAGCGGTCCCACAGGGCGGCAGCCCTGCGCTCTCCCTCGCCCGGCGCCAAGTTCACGATGTATTTCTCAAAGGCAAGATCATCGAATCGAACCGTGACGTCCGCGTCGGAATCGTCGCCCAGACCGATGAAGCCGCTGACCATAACCCGGCCGTCGCCGCGTCGACCGTTGACGTCAGCCAACTCAACGCGCGATGGTGTGACTCGAAACTCACCCTCGACGGAGTCCAGCGAGAATCCGCGCGGCCACAACAAGCCCAGATCGCGCATGATGCTCAGCAACTCGTCGGTCGGCGCCGCTGAGCCCTGGGACAGTTTCACCGCGAAATCGAAGACGATCTGCTGGTCAGCGTTGGTCGAAACGGTCCCGGTGTAATTCACCATGCCGGTGAGGCCGATCGCGCTGAGGATCGAGGCCGCTCGGTCCTCGGTCGCGCCGTCTGCTGCGTCCTTGGGCGTTCGAATCGGCCCAACAGCTGCGAAGAGGACATCGTTCAGGCTATCGCCGAGAATAGAAATTTGTAGGTCCGGCGCAGCACGCTCTGATCCGTTGTCACGAGGCAGCTTGATGTCCCCGGTTGCCGTACCCATACCCATGCCAGACGTGGAAATCTGAAGTCCGTCACCCAACGATATACGGTCATGCTCGACCCGGATGACGCCGCCGCGTACGTACGTTGGATATGGAAACCGATCGTACAATACACCGGCGGACTGCACGGTGACCGTTCCGGTAACGGACGTCTTTTGATTCTGTCCTAACAGCCGATCGATCGATAGGTCCAGATCGACCAATCCACCCAGCTCGAACGGTCCGGTCTCGATGAACGATTCCAGGCGGTCGATTGTCCGTCGCAGTTTCCGGAGTTGGACCTGAGTTTCATCCGTTTGCTCACCTTGGGGTTGTTGTGCAAGCTCAGTCTTCGTATTGGCTAGTTCGTCACGGGCTCGTTCGATTGCGGCGTCGTCAACCAGGAGCCCGGCGCTTTGAAGCGCTTCGAACGATGGGCGATGCAACAGTGAGTCGAAAGTCGCTCGCTCGCCTGGGCGCAGTGCTTGGCGGAACCGATCATCCAGTGGGACATCGTGCGCGACGAGCGTCAGTGACACGGCGGCGTCGTTGCCCGGAGGGGTGATCGTTCCGGAGATGGTCACCACCGCATCGCCCGAGCCCTTTCCCGTCAAATCTATCGTTACGTGCTCGTTGTCGAACTCCACGTGCCCATTGACGCTATCAAGCAGATAGCTGAACTTGTCGTACGCGCCGGAAGCGTCATTGATGTAGGCCTGTCCCTTGGTCAGGATCGGGCTTGGTCGCACCTGCCCCGAATCGTCCACCACCGGCGGGGCCCGGCTGATCTGGATCTCCGTATCCAGTGATCCGCCCGATAGTTTGAACTTGTCCAGCAGCACGGCGAGCTGCTGCGGAAGCTCAACGTCCAGCACAGCATCGTCCGCCATGTTGGGCAGACGAACTCCATCATTCTGAATGGTCATTCTAAAGGGCGCAGATGCCAGCACCTCTTCCACCCACTGCTCCTTCTTCTCCCAATCAAGTGATGGAAGCTGCTCGATCGTTAGCGTCACGTCATACGGCACGCCAACAATCTGCGTCTGCTCCTCAGTACTACCGACCTCCCCTCGGACGCTGGTCAACTCGACTCGATCCCCATCAAGTCTGATTCTCCCCCCGCTGACTCGCATTCTCGGTTGAGCTGCACTTGGCTCGGTATGCCCTGGGCGGTACCGAACCCAAAAATCCTCGGGAACGATCGGGATCGTCAGTGCCATCTCTTCGAGGTGCAGCTCGACCGTGAAGCGGCCCTCGCTTGTGCGCTCGGTCGTTACAAAGTCGACCCGCCCCTCGAGGTCCATTCGCTCCCACCATATCCGCGCCATCTGTGGGCACATCTCAAGAGCCCGCTCGTCGAGCGCCAGGCCATCGATGCGGGCTCGATGCGCCAGCGTCTGGACATTCCATTGGCCGTTGATCAAGATGCCGCTCGCGCCCAGCGAGACACCGTTCTCGTCCAGTTCACCCAACTCGAAGCTGTATGTGCCTCCGCCATCGGCGCTGGGATACATGTGACCGGCCACGCGGCGCCGTCCCCTTACAATGTACGCGCCACGAATATGAAGACCCAGTTCGATCACGGCGCTGTTGATCCGAATGCTCGGCAGGATTTCCGATCCCTCCACGTCGTCCAGCGACCAGTCCGGCTGCAGCGCCTGGTAGTTGAATACGCCCGGCGCTAGCCCGTTCTCGCTCAGTCGCAGTATCACATCATCCAGAGTGACGTTCTTGATCAATACCTCGCCGTGCCACAGACGCCCTTCGTCAACGGTAACCTCGGCCCGTCCGATGTTCAGAATCTGCGCCGCCGCGCCGCTTGGAAATGGAGCTTGAAGCGTCAGCTCTTCAAACGCAAGGACACCATTGCCCAGATAGCGTGCATGAGCGATCTGCACGTTACCGCCGAGCTTCGCTTCCAACCGCGGCGCGACTTGCTCGATAATGAATGATGATCGTGTGAAATACCACCACGTGCCGGCAGCGAGACCCAGCACGAGCGCGGCGCCCACCAGGGCCACACGTAGTAACAGTCGCCGCATCCGGCGAGCAGTAGGGGAGGAGGAAACTGGAGCGATCTCTGGCATGGGGGTCGATAGGGGGCAGGCGTGGAAGCCGCCATTGTATTCCTATGATGCCGCTAAGATTCGTAGCTGCCGAAAACGAACCGACTGGCTGGCTGGGGCAGGTCTCCAGGCGGGTTAGAGCGGCTCAATCGCATTATCGCGACCAACAGGAGAGAACAATTCCATGCATGTCGCTGTCACGGGCGTCTCGGGGTTTATCGGCTCGACGATCGCTCGGCATCTGTCTGAGGCCGGACATACCGTCATCGGCCTAATTCGAGCTACCAGCCGTACAGATCACATCAGGGCGGTTACAGATCGCCTGGTAACCGCAGATCAGGCCGATGATCGGGTCTGGCCTGAATTCCTGGACGGAGTCGATTGCGTGATCCACAACAGCGTGGATTGGAAGCCGATCGAGGCGCCGGTGGATCTCGCTCGTCACCTCGAATCCAACCTCGTTGGGTCGATACGGCTGCTGGAGGCGGCGGCCCCAAGGCCGTTCATCTTCATCAGTACCATCGCGGTGCACCACGATATTCGCCCGCGTTGGGAGGGCCGGGTGGATGAAGAACACCCGCTCCGCCCGGCCAGTCTTTACGGTGCGTACAAGGCCGCGGTCGAGGCGCACCTTTGGGATGCCCACTTTCGGCTGGGTCAGAACACCTGCGCCATTCGACCCTGCGGTGTATACGGCATCGACCCTCGGCTCGAACGATCCATCGGATATCCAATCGTTCAGCGGATCAAGCGCGGCAAACCGTTTGCGCACGCGGGCGGTGGAAAGTTCGTGCATGTCGATGATGTTGCCGCCGCCGTCCTTGCCACCCTCGGCAACGAGGGCGCAGCCGGTCGAGCCTTCAACCTTGCCGACTGCTATGCGCGGTGGGCCGATTTGGCGCAGATGACCGCCGAGCTGCTTGGCGTGGAAGTGGACATCGATTTGAACAGCCCACCGCAACCCAAGAATGTGTTTGCCAAGGACGCGGCTCATTCGTTGGGGGTGGCACTGGACCGTGGGCACGATGGCATACGCCGTCACCTGCGCGAGCTGATCGACCGAATGGCGGATGACTGAAGCGACGATCCAGGTTTGTCACCGGGTCGTTCGCGTCGTCCTCAGTCTGTATCTAGAGCGGTTTCAATGCTCTTGTAGCGTCAGGGCATGGCAGAAACGGGTCAAAGTAGATGCC
>CBDUST010000283.1:0-5854 GCA_965369945.1 uncultured bacterium
GAGGGCAACGCCAAAGAGAGCAGGAAGGCAGAGAAATAGGTAACTGTCCCTGGTTTCCCACGGTTTCCCAAATGCCTCGCCGGCCGACACTACATGCGGTAGGGATCCGGAGATCGTCTTTGCGCGGGAGAAAATGTCAAACCTCATCACACGTTAGATGCGGTGAGGCGGCAGCGTGTTACAATTGGGATACTGCGAGCCTGGATCGGCTGCAGGATTCGCGCCAATCTGAAATGCAGGCTTGGTCTTCCTCAACCCCGCTTCATTTACAAGTCGCGTCTAAGGAGGCAAACGATCATGAGTCCATCCAGTGAACACCCATGGGGCCGGGGGAATCCGAGTATTACTGAAGTCGGGTCTTATTATCAACAACAAGAAGAAGCAAGGCGAGCACAACGGCGCGCACAAAAGCCGCGTCCATCCGGAGGGGGCAAATCGAATCCTTGGGGCTGTCTAATTGTGATCTTCATTGTGTTCGTCGGCCTGAAGGCGATGGTCTCAGACGATGAGAGTGAAGACCAGGTTCAGCCGTCCGCCGTGCGGCCGTTTACCGGCCCCCTTCAGTCCTGGGAGCGCACGCCAGAGTCCACCGCTGATGCCGATGATCTGATTGAGACGTTGCCCGAACGCTTTGAGCCTTGGTGGACCATGTCCGAGGAGCAATCCGGTAACGCGAGCGCCACCACTGAACAAAGAGCCGGCCAAGCACCGATCGACCAAATGTCCTTTAACGTAGAGTGCATCTTACCGGACGGTTCAGGGAAGGTGCTGACGATCTACATCGTTGACCCTGCGCCGGGCGAGGGTCCGAGCCAACGAGAGGAAGAGCGAATCTGGCGAGAATACCGAGCAAAGCTCCCGGCGGACGTACGAGAGGCGATAAGAAAGATCTACGAGTTGGCACGCAGAGAAGGCGTTTCCTTCCCGCAACTGCTCCAATATTCATTCTTTCCCGAAGACGGTAGCGAGTGAGAAACCGGGGAAACCGGGAAACCGGGGACAGTCACGAATGCCATGTAGTTAGGCGGCAAGTTGTTGTCGTTGCAGACGTTGGCGTTCCTGCCCGCGGGGGATCGTGAGAAGACGCTGCTGCTTCGGACGGCGTTCGGCCACGCGCGGTTCGAGGCGGTCGGGGCGCATCGGATTCACGACCAGATCGAAAGACGCCTCCTCATCGGCTCGCGCGGGCGACGCGCACCCGATTCCAGTGCATCCGTTTTTGTGTGGCGGACGCCGCCACGACGCCTTCTTGATCTCCTTCTTTCCACGCTGCGATCATCCGTCTTCCGCGTTCGGATAAACGAACATCATACGTCCGCTTGTAGGGATTACCGATCTGCAATAGACCACCCGCAACGAGCGGAGCGCAATCAAGCAATCCATCGCCGGACAGATAAAGCATCTCAACCTGGTCGAATGCGAGCAGAATATCGACGGATTTGCGATCGTACGCTTCGTTGACGGCCAGAAGGATCATCTTCCAAGCGCGAAGCGATGCAGTCGGGATTACACCTTGGTGATGCAGTGTGTGACAATTGGGGCAGAGCGCAAGCAAGTTATCAGCCGAATTGCTGCCGCCATCCGCGACGGGATCGAGGTAAACCGGGTAAACCGGGTAAACCGGGGTAAACCGGGGACAGTCACCTATTTCTTGACCATTATTGGCGGCGGATCGGGTAGGGTTTCGGCATGCCTCGTGTTGCTCGAATCGTTGTCGCGGGTCAGCCGCACTACGGTTCGCCTGCCGATGAGGATCGGGTTCGACTCCGCGGTTCTGTAAGCTGCACGCGGGCGCTGCTGACAACGGATTCCGCTGCGCGGAAAGGCGTGGTTAGTGTGAGTCGCCCCAGGTGATCGCGCCGGCTTACGTCCAGCCGAGGCTGAAGAACAAGGTGGTGAAGATGAAGTCGGCGATGATAATCGTGACGATGGCCTGGACGACGGTATTGGTGGTCGCGCGGCCGACGCCGGAGGCGCCGCCAGTGGTTTTCAGACCGTTGTAGCACGCGATGGCGCTGAGGATCAGCCCAAATGCTGCCGCTTTGATCAAGCCGGTCAGAAAATCGCTCGGCACGAGTTGGTTCAGTGTGTTGGCTTTGTACTGTTCGTAGGGCACGTCCAGGAAGTTGACGGTCATGACCCCACCGAAGATGACCGCTGTAACATCGCCGATCGCCGTAAGCAAGACGAGCGCGATGATCGTGGCGAGTACTCGGGGTACGACGAGGAACCGGATTGGATTGAGGGCGTGTGCCTCGAGCGCTTCGATTTCCTCGCCGACGACCATCGTGCCGAGTTCAGCGGCAATGGATGCACCGGCGAATCCGGTCAGGACAATTGCGGAGATCAGCGGGCCGAGTTCGCGAAAGATGGCAACGCCGACGATGTTGGCGATCTTGTCGGTCTGCCCGAAATTAGCTAACGGCGGTTCCATCTGAAGGGCGAGAATGAAACCGACACATCCGCACACGAGCATGACGATGCCGGTGGAGCGCACGCCGGTGCGCACAAGTTGGGTGATGAGTGCCGTTCGGCCGAAGCGAAACTGCCGGGTGAAGAGCGATCGCGCGACCCACATGGCAACATCTCGAATCAAATACCAGACGCCTCCGATCAGTCCGAAGATTCGAAGCCACATCGCGCCCCATTGCTCGAAGCTGCGGACAATCAGCGGTCGCTTGGGTTGATCAACGGTTTCGGGCAAGGGTAGTGTTCCCGGTTTGAATCTCGATCGGTATCCGGAACTAGAGCGTCATCGCTTCTTCACGGGTTTTGGCAATCTTGAAGACCATATCCAGTCGAGCGATCTCGAAGATGGACCGGACTTTATCCTGCAACGCGCAGATGACGAGCGTTCCTTGGTTCTTGCGGGCGATTTGCATCGCTTCCACGAGCGTAGCTAGGCCGGAGCTGTCCATATAGGGAACCTCGCCGAGATCGACAACGACACGGCTGGGCCCCGCCGCCTGAGCCTGCTTGAGCTGTTGGCGCAGCGCCGGTGCGCCGCTGAGGTCGATATCACCGACCGGGCGCACGATCGTCCCGTCATCGATTGTTTCGGTGAAGATCTCCAGTTGTTCAGAGTTAGTCATGTTTGGACTCACTGTCGTGGACGGCGGTTTTGGGGCGAAGGTGCTTGACCAACGTGAGCCGCATGCCTTGGCGGTCACGTCTGGCGTAGCTGACTTCGTCCATGATTTCGCGAATGATGTGAACACCAAGACCGCCGGGGCGGATGTCATCGAGGTCTCGGGAACGGATACCTTCAGGATCGACCTGCTGCGCGTCGTCCTCAATGACTATCTCGATCCCGGGCGATTGCGGCTGGCATTGGGAAAGACTGATCCAGATGCGACCATCTTCACGACAGCCGTACCCATGCTTGATAATGTTGCACAATGCCTCATCGACGGCGAGGCTGATCTGCCCGCACTGGATTTCGTTGAACCCGCAGCGTTGGGCGATCGTTGAAACAAGGGCCCGGGCCCCGGCCAACAGTGATGGTTGACTGGCGATCTCCAGGCGCACGGACGGTTGGGAGGCGTCGGGGCTCATGGGGCGTCTCGTGAATCGTCAGCGGAACCGGATTCGGTCAGGCGAGGCACAGCTTCTGACTGGACGGCGTCGACCCACCGCTGGATGGCGGCACGTCGCTTGGGCAGTGGATCATAGTGATGGAATCCATAGGTTTCGCCAGTGAGCCGGTGGAGGACGTCGATGGCCAACATGCGGACAGCGGGGTCGTCGGCGTCGAGCTGCTCGATGAGTTTGGGCACGGCGTCCAAATCGCCGGTGTGAGCGGCCTGCTCGATGGCGTGGGTCCTCGCGGCCTCGCTGGCTGCGTCGAAGCCGCCTTCGGTCATTGACACTCCGCAGGAGCACAACAGCAGCAGCAGGCCTGAGACGCCGAGCAATCGTCGTCCGATCATTAGGCCCAGCATATGTTCGCGGCTCAGCCAGAGCAAAGCGAACTCGCCTGGGGGCGGACTCGTCGAGACAGCGCGGGGGTTTGAGCGTGGACGCGGCATCGTGCTACAGTATCGGTTTCCCGTTCGAAAGATCTTGCATGTCACGATCAGCGCGTGCCGAGGCCCAGATTCCTCCGCATGCTGAGGTTATTGTAGTTCTCGATTTCGGCAGCCAGTATGCGCAGCTGATCGCGCGTCGGGTTCGCGAGGCCGGTGCGTTCAGCCTCCTGGCGGCGCCGGATACGCCAATTGAGCGGCTCTCGGCTCTAGAGCCCAAGGGGATCATCCTCTCGGGCGGTCCGGCCAGCGTGACTGAGGCCGGAGCGCCGCGCTGCGACGATCGGCTGTTCGAGCTGGACATGCCTGTCCTGGGCATTTGCTACGGGATGCAATTGGCCTGTCAACTGCTGGAGTGTGACGTCACAGCGGCAGAGGCGCGAGAATACGGCCGGGCCAAGCTTACGATCCATGACCAGAGCGACCTACTGGCGGATATCCCCTCGATCACGACCGTTTGGGCCAGTCACGGCGATCACGTGGCCGACTTGGCCGAGCAATTCGACACGCTGGCCAGTACACCGAACTGTCCATTTGCGGCCGTACGTCACAAAAAAGTACCGTTCTTCGGCGTCCAGTTCCATCCAGAAGTCACGCATACGCCACACGGGGTCGAGTTGCTGCGCAACTTTCTCTACGAGATTTGCAAGTGTGCCGGCACATGGAGCATGGCGGACTTTGTTGAGACGGAATGCCTGAACATTCAACAGCGTGTCGGTGATGCTCGGGTAATCTGTGGTCTAAGCGGCGGGGTGGATTCTTCGGTCGTGGCGGCGCTGCTCGCCCGGGCGATCGGCGATCAGCTCACTTGTATCTTCGTCGACAACGGATTGCTGCGCAAGAACGAGCGCCAGCTTGTCGAATCAACGTTCCGTGATCACTTCAAGTCCGACTTGCACGTTATTGATGCGGGGCAAGAATTTCTGGGTGATCTGAAGGGCATTTCTGATCCGCAAGAGAAACGCAAGCGAATCGGCCACCGCTTTATCGACGTCTTCAAGGAAGCGGCGGAGGACGTCGATGGGTGTGTCAAGTTCCTTGCTCAGGGAACGCTCTATCCGGATGTAATCGAATCGGGTCACGGTTTTGCGGGCGCTTCAGCCAACATCAAGCTGCACCACAACGTCGGCGGCCTCCCCGACGATCTCGGTTTTGAGCTGATCGAGCCGCTGCGCAATCTCTTTAAGGACGAGGTGCGGCAACTGGGCGAAGTGCTGGGTCTTCCGTCGCATATCGTGTGGCGTCATCCGTTCCCCGGACCGGGGCTTGCCGTTCGAGTGGTGGGCGACGTTACGTTCGAGCGTTTGGAGTTGTTGCGCGAGTGTGATGAAATCCTGCTCGAAGAAATCGTCGCGCACAATCTATATCGCAACACTGACCAGGTCTTCGCGGTGCTGCTTCCCGTGCAGTCCGTCGGCGTGATGGGCGATGATCGGTCGTATCAATCCGTCGTTGCGATTCGGGCTGTGGAGACGCAGGATTTCATGACCGCGGACTGGGCCCGCATTCCGCACGAGGTGCTCGCCTCGATTAGCAGCCGAATCATGAACGAAGTGCGCGGCGTGAATCGCGTTGTCTACGATATCTCATCGAAGCCGCCGGCGACGATCGAGTGGGAGTAGGGTAGGGATAAGCCATGAGCCATAAGCGATCAGGCTGTGATGGTTAGAGCAGTTTCGCTGAAGACGTAGCGGCTGCGTGCGCTCGTCATCTAACGCCACGATGAATGTGCCGGTCCCAACGGGTCGATTGGCGCGACTCCGGTGGCACGGGCATCCTGCCCGTGCGACTGGTCATGACGTGACATCTGCACGGGCAGGATGCCCGTG
>CBDUST010000284.1:0-5774 GCA_965369945.1 uncultured bacterium
GATCGACGGCGTATGGAGCGGTCGGCTGGGCGACGGTGGACAAGGCCTCGTCGCGCTGTGCTTTACGCTTCCGTTTATCTTGCTGTCAGGTTATGCCGGTCAATTCGCCGATCGCAACAGCAAGCGGTACGTCAGCGTCCTGATCAAACTGATTGAGATTCCAATCGCAGCGACCGCACTCATCGGCTTCTGGATGGGCAATCTGTGGATCACGCTGGCGGCTCTCGTAGGCATCAGCTGCCAAAGCGCGTTCTTTGGTCCGGCCAAGTACGGCATGATCCCCGAACTCGTTGACGATCGTGACCTGAGCCGAGCCAACGGCACGATCAACATGATGACGAATATCGCGGTAATTCTGGGTACGCTCCTGGCAGGGGAACTTGCCGACCGCTACAACCCGCTCCCAGCCTCGGATGGTTCATCGGCGGCTGCTGTGTTGTGGCTGCCCGGCGTCGTCATGCTCTTGGTAGCGCTGGCGGGATTGATTGCGGTCTCGTTTCTCGTTCGTTTGGAACCGGGCGACAAGAATCTGAAGTACAACCCAAATCCGTTTGCCATCTACATCAGTGCGATACGTGAAATGTCTAAGTCGCCCTTGCTGATGGTGATGTTAGCGTGGGGATATTTCTACCTCCTGGCCGGATTGGCCCTGCTCATCATCCCCGAGTACACCATCGTCTTGAACATCGATCGCGCTGAAGCCAGCGTGTTGCTCGGCGTACTGGGCGCTGCGATCGGTCTTGGCAGCGTCACGGCGGGACTTATTTCAGGACATCGAATCGAACCGCGGCTGATCCCGATCGGCGCGCTTGGACTGACGGTCTTTTTCGTTCTGCTTGGAACTGTTCCGCCATCGCTGCCTGCCTTTGGGGCGAAGATACGAGTCGTGCTGAGCAGCATATCGGGCTTCATTTTCGGAGCGGGTTTCTTTGCAGGGTTCTACATCATTCCGCTTCAAGCCATGTTGCAGAAGTTTTCACCGGATGATGAGCGCGGCCGGTTCTTGGGCACGGCCAACGCCATCTCGTTTGCCTTCCTTGCGATCGGCTCGCTGCTCTATTGGATCATCAAACCGTTGTTTGGCGGCGCTCCGCAACGGATCTTTCTTGTGAGCGCCGTGCTGATGTTCGGCGGTGCGGTGTTCTTCCTCATCAAGCTGCGACACACGGCGTTCGGACGAGCCGCGACCGAGTGACCGGGACCATTGAAGTTGTTGGTGAAGCTCTTGCGCCTTGCCTAAAGTATCGAGGAATGCAGCGTATTTACCTGGACAATAATGCGACGACCAGGCCGGCGCCCCAAGTCGTTGCGGCGATGACCGAGGCACTGCAAAGCCAATGGGGGAATCCCTCGAGCATGCATCGCGCCGGCCAGGCTGCTCGCCGAGCGGTCGAGCTTGCGCGCGAATCAGTGTGTCATCTCATCGGTTGCAAGGATCGTGAACTGATCTTCACCTCCGGCGGCACCGAGGCTGCCAACCTGGCCATCTTGGGCAGCCTCACTGCTGAGCCGAAGCGCAAAGTTCTGGTGACGAGTCGTCTGGAGCACAGTGCGGTGCGCGAGCTTGCAGAGACGCTCGCCAATGACGGCACCGAAGTGATCTGGATCCCTAACACGCACAGTGGGTTGGTTGAGCTGGACGCGCTGAACGAGCTGTTAGAGCAGCGCGCTCATGAAATCGCACTCGTCTCAATCATGTGGGTGAACAACGAGACCGGTGTGATTCAGCCGATTGATCGCATTGGTGCGCTGTGTCGAGAGCAGGGTGTGCGTTTCCATACGGATGCGACGCAGTGGGTGGGCAAGATGCCAACGGATGTTTCTACCTTGCCGATTGATATGCTTAGTTGCGCAGCTCATAAGTTCCACGGCCCGAAGGGGATCGGTGCGCTGTACGTGCGAAGCCGCGTGCGGATCGCATCGCAAAACATCGGCGGGGGCCAGGAGCGCGGACGCCGGGCCGGCACGGAGAACGTGACCGGGATTGTCGGTTTCGGCGTGGCGGCTACGCTCGCTCAAGTTTGGTTGGATACAAAGGGGCGTGAACAGATCGCGGCGCTTCGCGATTCGTTCGAACAACACATACTTGCGACGGTCCCTGACAGCTCAATCAATGCTGTGGAGGCGCCGAGACTATGGGATGTGACGAATATCGCTTTCGCAAGGCTTGAGGCAGAGGCCATATTGCTGATGTTGTCAGAGCGCGGCGTGTGCGCCTCAGCCGGTGCTGCTTGCTCCTCGGGGTCGGTCGAGCCTTCAGCCGTGCTGTTGGCGATGGGGATCGCACCGGAGCTTGCCTACGGTTCGATTCGCTTCAGCCTATCGCGCCACACGACGCAGCAGGAGATCGATCAAGCGGGCGAGATCGTGACTCAAGTTATCGCCAAACTCCGAGGCAGCTTGGCGGCTGTCTGAAGAAGTGCCCGAAACAGCGGCACGCGACAAGCCAAAGGAGCTCGATGAAGATCCGTGACAGCGGGATGCCGGATGAGGATACCTGGGCGGCTTTCTTTGATCCCCAAACAACGTTCCAACGACTCGGTTTGACCGCAGCGACTTGTAACGTCGTTGAGTTCGGCTGCGGGTATGGGACATTCACAATCCCAGCGGCGCAAATTGTTTCGGGTGTTGTTTACACGCTAGAAATCGAACCGCAGATGATCGACCACGCCAAAGCGCGCGTCGATGCGATGGGATTGACGAATGTACAGTTCATCGAGCGCGATTTCATCACCGGCGGTAGTGGTTTGGCGGATGGAATTGCCGACTATGTAATGCTGTTTAATATTCTTCATCCCATGCGGCCGATCGAGCTCCTGCGAGAGGCGCGCAGGAATCTACGGGACGGTGGGGTGTTGGGGATAATCCACTGGAAATACGATGCAACGACACCGCGCGGTCCTGCTATGGAGTTCCGGCCGCGTCCTGAGCAGATTGGTCAATGGCTCGAAGAAGCCGGCTTCGAGCAGACGAGCGACGGGATCGTCGATCTTCCGCCGCATCACTATGGACTAGCGGTCCGCAAGCCAACCGCATGAGCACTAGAGCAGTTTCAATGCTCTTGTAGCGTCAGGGCATGGCAGAAACGGGTCAAAGTAGATGCCTCAAGACCGGTGGCATCCCGATTCGATCGGAACCTCACCTGTGCGAAGATCGGTGGCATGGGCATCCTGCCCGTGCGACTCGTCATGGCGTGACATCTTCATGGGCAGGATGCCCGTGCCACCGGAGTCGCGCCGATCGACCCGTTGGGACCGATAAATTCATCGTGGCGTGAGATGACTAGCGCACGCAGTCGCTACGTCTTCAGTGAAACTGCTCTATTGGTTTTCTTGCCACGCTTGAGCGACGGCAGCAGCGACACGTGCGTGCATGGAATGGTCCAGCATGTCCGGCAAGAGTTGTTCGCTGGCCGCCGAAGCGAGCGCCTGGGCAGCGGCGTTCTTCATGGCCGGAGTAATCCGCCGGGCGCGAGCATCCAGTGCGCCTCGGAAAATGCCCGGGTACGCCAAGGCGTTGTTCATGCCGCGTCCATCAACCGCGACTGCGGCACCGGCTTCAAGCGCATCCTCCACGGAAATCTCACTGACCGGATTCGCCAAAGCGAACACAATCGGATCGGCGGCCATCGACCTGACCATCGCCTGGCTGACCATTTTTGGTCTTGATACACCGATGAAAAGATTCTTGCCCTTGATGACCTCTTGCAGCGATCCTTGCTGGTTGGCGGTGTTCGTGAGTTCAGCGAGGCGCTGCTTCCATGGATTCATCCGCTCCGTGCGTCCACGGAAGATCGCGCCGACACTATCGCAGACAACGACATCACCAATGCCGAAGTCGATCAGGAACCGAGCGATGGCAGACCCCGCCGCACCCGCGCCGAGAATGATCCCGCTACATTCGCCGGGCGAACGGTTGGTTTGCTTCAAAGCGTTGATCAACCCGGCGACAACAACAGTGGCCGTGCCGTGCTGATCGTCGTGAAAGACGGGCACGTCCAATCGTTCCTGCAATTTCTCTTCAATCTCGAAGCAGGCCGGAGCTGCACTGTCTTCGAGTTGGATCGCACCGTAATAGGAAGCGAGCTTGCTGACGATGTCAACGATCTCATCGGGGTCCTTGGTGTCCAGGAGTATCGGATCGGCGGAGACCTTGACGAAGTGAGCAAGGATGGCGGCCTTGCCCTCCATTACCGGAAGCGATGCCAGCGGTCCGATGTCGCCAAGGCCCAGCACAGAGGTCCCGTTGGTGACGATCGCGATCCGGCTGCCTTTGCTCGTGTACTTCCACGCTTGCTCGGGTTTCTGGGCGATCAGCTCGCACACACTGGCCACGCCCGGCGTGTAGACCATCCGAAGATCCATCATCGTGTTCAACGGCACGCGAGCTTCCGTTTCGATCGCCCCGTCACGGTGAATCTCCAGTACTTCATCAGTAATCAAAAGCAGCTCAGCTTCGGGCAAGGCCTTGATCGCATCAACCGTCACATCGAGCTGATCCTCTTCAACGAGAAACAACTGGATATCGCGAATCTTGTGCTGCCGATCGGCGCCGACGATTCGAATATCCCCAACCATTGCGCCGGCGTCCGCGACTGTATCGAGAACCTTGGCCAATGCTCCGGCCTGATCAAGAATGCGCAGCCGCACCGTGATGATGAACTTCGCCTGATATCGCTCTTGCCAGTTTGGAAGTCGCTTATTCATTGACACTGCCTGTTTAGGGGAACGGGGAACTGTCCCAAGTCTTGTCTGTTATGGCAACTCGATATGGCCACTCCGGCAGACACATGGCCACGGAGTTATGATCGGCCCCGATGCAAACCGCCAAGCCGCTGAGGCTCCGTCTCGGCCACAGCCCTGATCCCGACGACGCGTTCATGTGGTGGCCAATCGTGTGCGACCAAGGCGGTGCAGCCGGGTTTGAAACCGGAGACCTCTGCTTCGAGCAGGTCCTGGGAGACATCGAGTCGCTGAATCATAAGGCGGAGACTGGCGAATTGGAGATCACCGCCATCAGCTGCGCTCAGTATCCGTACGTCGCGGAGCGGTATGCGCTGACGGCCTGTGGCTCGTCGATGGGAGATAATTACGGGCCGAAGATCGTCGCACGGCGGGCGATGAGTCTGGAGGAATTGACAAGTGACGGGGTGACCTTAGCGGTGCCGGGCGTACGCACCAGCGCGTTTGGCGCGACGAGTCTTCTACTGGGACCTGGCGCCTTCAAGTATGAGGTGATCGAATTCGACCAGATCGTACCTCGCGTTGCGGCCGGAGAGTTTGACGCTGGCTTGGTGATTCACGAGGGCCAACTGACCTTCGGCGAGGCTGAGCTTGAGTTGATCGTGGACCTCGGTTCGTGGTGGACGAGCCAGCATGGGCTGCCGATGCCACTTGGCGTCAATGCGATTCGCCGGGATCTTGATGCCGTTCATGGACCGGGGACGCTACGGCGGGTGACATCGCTGCTATTGAAATCGCTGGAATATGCGTTGGCCCATCGTGAGGAGGCGCTTGAGTACGCGCTGCAATTCGCCCGCGACACCCCGCCGCCGTTGGCAGATCAGTTCGTGAGCATGTACGTGAACAAGTGGACGTTGGATTTCGGAGCCGTGGGCCGGAGGGCGGTTTCCACGTTCCTGAGGCAGCTGCACGAGGCCGGGTTGGTGCCGGAGACGCCGCTGATCGAGTTCATCGACCCGTTCTAGAGCAGTTTCGAGGCTCTTGTAGCGTCAGGGCATGGCAGAAACCGGTCAAAGTAGATGCCTCAAGACC
>CBDUST010000285.1:0-5758 GCA_965369945.1 uncultured bacterium
GAGTTGCCTGATTGACAATTCAGGAAAGTCAACGACGTCGCCGCAATAGAACATGTCGTCTATCAGGCGGCGGCACTTCTTGGAGTTAGTCGTTCCAAGCAGTCGGCTACAAAGCTCGACAAGGCGAAACGAATCGATGGGGATCGGGTCAATGCACGCAACCACGTCTCCTGCAACTGGTGCGGCGCTGCGTTGGGATCCCGGCAACATTGGCTCGCCTGCGCGAAACGTCCATGCCTGAGCGTCCGTAACAGCCTCGGCCGGCTCTTCAGTATCAAGGGCGGTGAACTGCTTAAGCCTTTGGATTTGCGGTGAGAATCGCGTGATTCTGATGGCCGCGGATGCAGTCTGCCCCATTCCTCGAACCGCAAACCGAAGCCCGATGAGGTACCACAGCAAGGGCTCCCATTCGATTCCGTTCGTAACGATGAACCGACCATAAACGATCAGCAGGACAAGCAGCACGATACCGAAGAAGGCATCTTGGAGGAGCAACACACGTTGACGTGACAAGATGATTCCACGAAACGCATCCATGGCGCTTCGGCCCTTCGGTTCGGATCGAGAAAGATCGGACCATGCCGGCCGCTTGATCCCGGGGAACTGAGTCTGCGACGCAAACTTCAACAGTTGAGTGAGTATGCCAGCCTTGTGTTGACGGCGCTCTTCATAAGACCGCGAAGCCGTTGCGATCGCACGATTCAGCCCGTAGAACGGGACGGCATAGATGACAAGTATGGGCGCGAGGATCGATGTGAGTTGCGAGTTGAGCCAGAATAGAACAACAATGGCGACGACGAACGTCACCAGCGGTACTGCAACGCCGCCGAGTACGAGCATCGCGCGCATGAACATCATCGCATCGCCCATTAGTGCCCTGCGGGCAGCCTGAGTAAGGCCGAGTTGACTTCCCAGCGCCAGCGGTCGTGTCTGCCCAGCGGCGACGACCGCCAGCGCGCGATCGACGACTCGCCTCATCGCTTCTCGGGCTATTCGGAATGTCGTCGCATCTGCCAGATAGGTGGATACGCCGGCCGTCAACGCCAGCACTAGCGCCACGGAGCCCCAGAGGACAAGTGTCCACAAGCCGGTATCGGAGGGCAGCTCGACACCGCGTACAACAATGGGTTTCCCCGCTTCCTGCGCAAGGATATAGGTCATGAAGGAACCGATCGCGCCGAGGCGTGCAAAGACGCCGATCACACTGAACGCAACAATCAGGCTGTAAAGACCCTTCGCGCTGCGACGTATATCCGTCGCCATCCAGGAGACGATGCTCCCGAAGAGGCGCACCCGCCTTGTCGCCTCTGACAGGTTTGCGGATATGCCGCCGGCGCTCATCAGACCTCGACTCCGCGTCCATCGACCGCTGGTTGAGCCGACGCTCGCTCAGGAGCCGCGTGCGCTGATTCTGGGATGTGAACGCGGTAGTTCTCATCGGCAACAATCGAGTTGACGATGACGCTCCCGAGCGTGATGCGATGCTCCGGAGATTGATCGCCAAAATGAAGGGCCAGCAGGAATTGACTGGCTGAAGGTTCAGTAGTAAACGAAAACCTGACCCAATTCGAATCCGATCGCAGCGTGGCAACCTGCCGCTTAGCGATCAACGCCCCATGCTTCTCGTAGCTGAGTAGAAACACTCGAGCGACGGCACTCGGTGTTGCCTCGAAGCGAATCCGCGCACCGTAATACGAAGTCGAATCACACTTGCAGCCGTCCTTGAATTTCACCCGCTCCCACTTCCCGCGCCCCAGCAGCACATGCGCGTTAGCGTGTCCCGATTCACTCGTGCTGATCTGAAGCCCAGTGTCGCTTGGAACACAACGAACGTGGACCGCGGCAACTGCGGGAGTATCACGCAAGCCATATTCCAATGTAAGCGCCGGGGGCAACTGTGTCTCGCCGGTTGTGTGCTCACGATGCCTACTCGCCCGTTTAAGCTCCGGCATGCCTTGGTCCGTTGCATAGCCGAGCGATCGCTGCAAGTCGCCACAAACCCGTTCGAAGACGACCCGGAGTTCCTCAGGCCATTGTTCGTAGGGCGGAAACCCGTTGCTGCGATTCGCGTCAATGTGCTTGGAGAATTCCGTGTCCCCAAGCAGCGGGTGAACGGCAAGCCCGATCTCGCGCAGCGTCTGCCGAAGATAGTCAGGATCCGAGACCATCTCTTCGAAGCGAATTCTCGTGCCCGTAGCATTCATCAGTTTCTCGTTCGTAAACCGGTAGTACCAGCAGGCCCGTTCGAACTGATTCAGATCATCCCACTCGGGCATCGGCACCACGCGGTGTCGTCGATCCAACGGCGTGTCGTACCAACCTCGGTTGAGAATCGACCGAACAACATCTCGGCCATCCCGATGCAGATGAATAAATTCAGCGTCTGGAATCTCGTCGCGAATCTCATCGAGAAACGGCTCGAGATACACGTTGGCCTCTAGCACATCGCCGGGCAGGTTCGATCGATGGTGCGCCGCGGCCTGTCGAATGAGCGCTGCGGCAGCCGGCGGCGACTCCACAAGACCCATATAGTCATCGCCGGTGCGCTTATCCAACTCGTATCCGTCTTCTGATCGCCGGTGGTTGAGCGTCCATTCGTGCAAGGCGTGGGTGGACGTCGCCTGATCGACGAAATTCACAAGCCACTTGGATCCCGTGCGCGCCGTACCCAGTACAAAGTACGTACGTTTCGGCCCCCGCCACCAGTGCGGATGAATGAGAACCTGATGCCGTCCTTTGGAGAGATCCGACTTCAATGGATCTGCCGATCGGCTCCAGTCGCCTCCGGGATCCGTCCAGTATCGCGCGTCGGGAATGTGAACGGCATCGTAGCTCAAACCATGATCGGCCAACGACACGCTCCACAAGCCGAGCTCAGCGCCATCGTCTCGTTGAAGTCGATGGGCCTTCGGATACTGTACCTGCCACTTCGAATCGCCGACAGGAATTCCCTCCGCGCTCAAGCCTTGTTCAGTTTTCTCCGGCTGATCACCACGCAACTCTTTCCATATCCAATAGTTGATGAACCCGTGTTCGTAACAAGCTCGATCGCCGTGCGCGCTGGTGCCGACGATTTCTATTCCGCCGGATCGCAGGTGCGCCAACAGTTGACTCAGACGGCTATCGATCGCCTCGCACCGCCCATGAGTCCATTCGGTAAGCACATTCAGATGCAATCCGATCTCATGTCCGTAGGCCGTCAGTTGGGCGCACTTCAGACCGAGCCGTGGATCGTTCCAGTAGTCGCACGTGTGCAGGAGGAAGTACGTCGCTCGGATGCCTCGCTGATGTTCGTAGTGCGCCATCTCGAGCGCAAGATCGAGATCGTGGTCGATGTCATGTCGCAATGCGACCACATCCGACCATTCGGGATGCGCCGCCAACTCTCTCATCGGGACGGATTTGCCGATGTGGTCGAGGTATCGAAAATAGTCTTCCTTGATCGTCATTGCGTTGTGGCGTACTCGGTGCTTTCAAGGGGCGACGATCCTTCCAAGCGGAGCGGCTCGATCCTAATCTCAGGAATCGCCAGCGCGCGATCACCGAGCAAATCCGCAAAGACGCGCCGCAAGGCGTGTTGCTCATGCTCCCAGTTCAGAACGCGTGCCGCCTCGAGACAATTGCGGCGATGCGCAGCGTAGGCTTCGCGATCGTCAAGCGTAATGTTGACAACGCGCGCGATCTCTTTCGGATCAGTCTCGTCGAACAATGCCCCGATGCCGTAGCTTTCAACCAGTAACCGCTTCTCGCAATGATCGCTCATCACCACCGGCACGCCGGCCATCACACAATGAAAGATCTTGTTGCTCGACTCGAAGAAATAACTCAGGCAAACGTTCTGCGTGGGCACAATCCCCAAATCGGCTGAGGCGACGTAGCGGACTACATCGTCGATCGGGACGGCTTCCCGGAAAAAGACCGATGACGACATCACGCCGAGCTTGGTTGCCCGTTGCTTGAGCGAAGCGAGATAGTCTGGGTTGCGAGCGTATCCCATGATCACGTACACCACGCCGTTCAAGTGCGGCGCGCTGTCGATCATCACTTCAAGGCCACGGTTGATCGTAATCGCGCCGGCATAAATCGCGATCCGTAAATCGGCTGGTATACCCAATTCGTCCGCTAGCAACGTTGTCCTCACGCCGGGCGGTTCGTATGGCTGGACGTTGCGGATCAGATGAGGTTTGGGGATGTCGTACTGCTTGGCAAGGTGTTCACATATCCCATCAGCGACCGAAAAAACTGCATCGCACTTGCCGATACAGAGCCGCTCGATCGGCGCCCAGATCACGTTGTCTCGTGCACGCGACTTGTTGCCGATGTTCCGCTTCAAGAAAAGTTCGTGCGAATCGTAGACCAACCCAACGCCGATCAGTCGCTTCACGAGCGCCCCGGCAAGCAAGGTGTTCAAGTCGTGGGACTGCACGACGTCCGGCCGCAAATCGATCGCATGGCGAGCGAACTGAAGATTCATGGCTAGTAGGCGCAGTGAAGGTGGAACAATGCGCTTGCTTCGTCGTGTGATCGCACGGGCAACCCGTGTAACGCGGCGCTTCAGGCCGCCGTACACTCGAGCCGTGATTCTCACTAGCCGTCGGAATGCCCGTAAAACCGTGTGAGCCATCCGTCGTGATCCGGGAATGTTCCCAATCACAGGACGGAGTAACGCAATCGACGCGCGTCTCGATTTTTCCGACGACGACTTCGGATCATTCGCAGGTTCCAGCGGCAGGTCTTCTCGCGGCGAACCGACCAGCCAACGGAGCGCCGGCCGACACCACCACAGAACGATCGCTCCAAGCCGCACGGCATCACCGCGGCGCATCGGAACGCGGTGAACGTGGATGCCATCCACTTCTTCTTCCGTCGGCAACGCCGAGTTGCACATTGCAATCACATGCACCTCGCAACCCCATTCGATGAGGCTGCGCGCTTCTTTATACACGCGTGTATCGTGCAGAAAATGGTTCGCGACCAGCATGACAATGCGAGGCTGCGGTCGGGGAGATTTGGTCTCAGGGCGTTCCAGGGCATCGCCTCCGGGTGAGCCGGCGTGGCGTGAGGGCAGGGACTCTCGATTCCACGCCGAACGTACGAATGTGGGCCCGGAGGGATTCGAACCCTCACGCCCCTTCCAGGGCAACGGATTTTAAGTCCGTAGCGTCTACCAGTTCCGCCACAGGCCCGAGTGCGAAACGCCGTTCACAAACCAATATCGGTGTTGTCAACGGCATCCAATGTCAATGGTAGCCCATTCGCGGCCATCTGTTTGTCAGGTGCTGGCCAAGCGCCTCAGAGAATAGGGTCTGCGTATTCCGACCCTATCGGTTGTGGCTACGCACTCGGCTGCCGGACACGGTGCAGGTGCATTTCGCTTTGGATGACTCCACGGCGAACTAAGGCTACTGCAATCCGTGGCCTGCCTGCGCACTTCAATCGGAGCTGATATCTCACAAATGCCGCATGGATTCAGCCCGCCTGTGGTACCCTGTTCCCGCTCGGTCGCAGGAGGGCACCTGACTCCGGGGGCGGCCCCCGATTCCATCGGGATTGGAAGGAATCCGTGGACCGTTTGTCGGTCACCGTTGTGCGCGCTGTCCATGGAAATACGAACAAACGAAAATTCAGCCGATCGTTGATTGGCGCACGCTATGAAGGATTCGCGCGTGCAAAGTCGGCAAACGGCGATCGTGGCGCGCGCTAAAGTTGCCGCGCTCGCGCTAACGACCCTTAACCGAGCTTAACTTTGCACGTTTGA
>CBDUST010000286.1:0-5753 GCA_965369945.1 uncultured bacterium
GGAATAGGCTTCCAGCCCGTCGTCTTCACTCTTACAGACGGGCAAGATGCCCGTCCCACGATTCGTCGGACAGAACCGAGTCGAAACGAAGACACGCACGACTCGTTCGTCCCGGCGCGCCGGGACTCACTCGCTGTGCGAGGCACCCGATGGCGGCCCTGGCCGGTGTCGTAACGGCCAATCCCCGTGCTCTCTACCTGCGCAGTACACTGACGCCATGACTGGGACCAAGACCAAACGCAAGTCGCAGTTTGTCTGTCGCTCATGTGGGGGCGTGCAAGCGAAGTGGATGGGCAAGTGTCCTGATTGTGGAACGTGGGACAGCCTCGAGTCATTCACCCCGGCAGCGGCCCCGAAAGAAAGCGCGCCGACCGGGCTGGTTCAGTTGTGGACCGGGGATGATGCGCCTCAGTCGCCCTCTGCAACCCCATTACCGCAGATAGAGGCAGATCAGATCCATCGGCAGCCAACCGGCATCGCTGAGTTTGATCGCGTGCTCGGCGGCGGATTGGTGCCCGGCTCAGTCGCGTTGCTGGGCGGCGATCCGGGGATTGGAAAGTCGACGCTTCTGCTGCAAGTGGCTGGTCGCTTGGCGCGTAACCACTGCCGGGTGCTCTACGCAACGAGCGAGGAATCGGCGTATCAAACCCGCCTCCGTGCTGAACGATTGCTCGGGCCCGCCGCGAGACTCGATGCTCTTGGCGATCTGCTGGTTCTTGCCGACACCAGCCTCGCGCGGATTGTCGAGCAGGCCCGCAAGATCCAGCCGGCCGTCATGATCATTGACTCGATCCAGATGGTTTATCAGCCGGACCTCGAAGCATCACCCGGTTCAGTCGCGCAACTTCGGCGCTGTTGCACCGAATTGGTCTATCTAGCCAAGGTCACCGGCCTGACGATCATCCTCGTCGGTCATGTAACAAAGGATGGGCAGCTCGCCGGCCCGAAGCTGCTGGAACATCTCGTTGACGTCGTGCTTTCGTTTGAAGGCGATCAACATCACGGACGGCGGATTGTTCGGGGCTTGAAGAATCGTTACGGGACTACGCTGGAGGTGGGGTTGTTTGAGATGACCGGTACGGGGCTGGAGGAAGTGGCTGAGGCTACTGAAGTGCTGGATCCCGATTCGCCGCCCCGGTCGGGTTCTGTAGTTTGTCCGACTATGTTCGGAACGCGATGTTTACTGGCCGAGGTTCAAGCGCTCACTGCCACAGGCTTCCTCGGCGCCGCGAAGCGCCGCGCGTCGGGAGTCGATGCCAATCGAATCGCCATGATTATCGCGGTGTTAGAGAAACATGGCGGGTTGCGATTGGCCGACCAGGATGTGTTTGCGTCAGCTGTTGGGGGTCTGCGAGTCGTAGAGCCGGCTGCTGATCTTGCGCTTGCGCTGGCGATAGCCGGGGCCCATTACGGGCGAACATTGGATGCCGGAGCAGTTGCGATCGGTGAAATTGGGCTTGGCGGTGAGATTCGGCCAGTCCAACAACTCACCTCACGGCTACGTCAGGCGGGGCGACAGGGGTATCGGACCATGTATGGTGCACAACAAAATACGGAGGCCGCCGAACAAGGTATTTCGGTGTCGCCGGTGGCCACAATCGGCGAAGCACTGGATCTGCTTACATAGTCAGCGTGATGTGTAAGTTATTGATGCGCAGTGGTTTATGGCGTGATGCGATCGGGTGAAATGTTGATGCAGGCACGCGATTCGCATGGCAATTCTGAGCGCAACGCCTGCGCGGACGACCATTTTTGGGGCTACAAATAGCTCATAGCGGTGTTTTTGGGTTCGGCGGATATTCAATGACGGCAACAACCCAGTGTATTAGCCATAACGCGTTGTAGGACATGCAGTTACCCGAGTTTTTCTGGGTTTCCGCCCTGTTTTTCTCACTATTTTCCCCAATTTCGTGCCTGGGGTGGCGACATTCCGCCAAGTCAGTATCATCTTCGCTTTCAATGAATCGGCCATACTCGGTCGATATGGTGGCAATCACGTCCGCGGTCCGCGCCTTGTTGGCCGGACGATTCCGGACGGGTGGATGAACTTGGACGGTGGGCTCAGTGTCGGCCTGCGTGTCCGTCAGAGTAGGAGATTCTTCGAATGAATCTGACAAAGCAAGTCGGCCTGGTTGTAGGCGCGGCTGCGCTGACGCTAACGAGCGGCAGCTTTGCCGACACCACCGCCGACGCAAATAAGGATGTCCAGGCGAAACTCGACAGCGCCTTGGCAAGAATCGATCAGCTCGAGGCGAAGTCGAACGACAATTGGCTCACCGAGCAGCGCGCTGATGAGATCAGAGGTCTTGTGCAGGATGTTCTGGCTGATGCCGACACCCGCGCCAGTCTTCTGGCCCAAGGCATGTCTGCCGGCTACGACAATGGATTTGTACTGAGCAGCGCCGATGGAAACTTCCTGTTGCGTATCAACGGGCAGTTGCAGACGCGGTGGATTTACAACGCCTCAGACGGCGGCTTGGCAGGCCTCGATCAAGACGACATCGACGATTTCTATGACGCTGAAATCGGTCTCGGTGTTGCTGCGTTCGCGGTGACGGCCAATCTAAGCGATTCGCAGCTCGAATCCCTCGCAGACCTGGCCGAAGACCTAGTGGACGAGCTGGCCAAGGAAGAGACGAACTTTCTGGTGGCCGCAGGACTCGAGGACCGGATTGAGGCGTTCCTGGAAGCGGCCTTTGTTGGCTTCAACAGTGCTGACAAGAACGCGACCGTAGCGTTATTGGGCATTGAAGACGTCGATACCTTCGCTGAGTACCAAGCGTTCGTTAGAAGCGAGACCACTTCGGCGCTGACGAACACGATCCGCGCTAGTAGGCGAGATGATGGGAACCGCAACGGATTCGAGAACACGCGGACCAAGCTGTGGTTCTCAGGCCACGTCGTCAACCCTCAGTGGAACTACATGATTGAGGCGGACTTCGGCAGTGGCGGCGGGCACTTCAACCTGCTTGACGCCTACATCGCCTATGACTACGGCGACGGTTGGACAGCCATCATGGGCCAGCTCAAGGCCCCGGTCCTCCGCGAAGAGCTCGTGGACTCCCGTTACCAACTGGCTGTGGAGCGGTCTCTGCTCAATAGCAGCTTCACTGGTGGACGTGTTCAGGGTATTGTGATGGACCACCGAGGCGATCAGCTCCACATCACCGCCGCCTATACCAACGGCGCTACACGAACCAACAGCACCGCGCTGACCGAGGATACCGAGTGGGCCTTCACAGCCCGCGGCGAATACCTGTTCTCGGGTACTTGGGACCAATTCAGCGACTTCACCAGCCCCAGCGGCGATGAGAACGGCCTCATGGTCGGCGCTGCGATCCACGTCGAGGAAGCAGAGTACGGTACCGGCTATGTGTTTGGTCCTGTGACAGGGAACAACGATGAGCTGGAGATCCTGCTTCTCACGGCTGACGTTTCCGCAGAGTTTGGCGGCGCCAACCTCTATGGGCAGTTTGTCTACCGCAACCTGGACTCCAACACTGGTGGAGATCTGGATCAGGTCGGTTTCCTGGTTCAGGGCGGCTACTACCTCAGCGACGACTGGGAAGCCTTCGCTCGCTATGAATGGGCTGATTTTGATATTCCCGATCTTACCGTGCCGGGCGGAATCAGCGTCTACTCGTGGGATGATCTGAGTATCATCACGTTTGGCGTCAACCGGTACTTCGCCAGTCATCAGGCGAAGTGGACGACAGACTTCGGCATCGCGCTGGATCGAGTGGAGTTCTTTGCGGCTGACGCCCGAGCGGGTTACCGCAGCGACACCGGTGGCGACGACGGCCAGTTTGTGATTCGCACCCAGCTTCAGTTGCTGTTCTAGCAACACCACTCGCTCACGGTTCAGATTTTGCTCAAATGCACCGACCGGCCGCCTATGGCCGGTCGGTTTTTTCTTGCAACCAAGGGTCATTCACTGGGACTTCCTGCCAGGTGTCCACTTCCCAGGTGGACTCCGTGCCTCCCTGCTTGATGGTCTGCGGTCTCTCGGTATCATTCGCGTCTTGAGAACGCCGGTTCGTGCGGTCGCTGACCATCACCGAGACGTGTTCATCGATGGCTCCGCCGAGCCGTAGGCGTTTGGAAACGACCGGCCGGCGTGGGGCAACTGTCACTCTTCCCGGCCGCGGCCTGAGACGGATAAAGGAGTCTGAGCACATGCGTCGAATCGGAACATTGGCAATGCTGATTGGAGTTGGCTCACTGCTGCAGGCAGCGCCCGCCATGGCTGATGACGCGTTTCAGCCTCCGTCCAACGACGAACTTTTACAGCGGCTACGGGTGCTTGAAGAGAGAGACGCCCGTCAGCAGCGCGAACTTGAGCAACAGCAGCACGAGATCGACGAACTCCGCCAGCAGGTCGGTGACAACTGGCTCACCGAACACCGGGCCGATGAGATTCGCAACCTTGTGGCCGATGTGCTGGCAGATGCCGACACGCGAAGTACGCTCATGCAGAATGGGATGACGGCCGGGTGGAGCGAGCATTTCTTCCTCGCTTCCGGTGACGGACGATTCAAGCTGCAAGTGGGCGGTCTTCAGCAGTTCCGCCATATCTGGAACTTCCACGCCCAACCCGACCAATACAGGGCAGGCTTCGAGAACACCCGCACGAAGCTGACCTTGCGCGGTCATGTGATCAGTCCCGATCTGACCTACCTTGTGCGCGGCAACTTCTCGCGCAGCGGTGGCGGCTTCAGCCTGGAGGATGCATGGTTGAGATATCACCTGAACAACGAATGGAATTTTCGATTCGGCCAGTTCAAGTTGCCGTTCAATCGCGAGGAGCTGATTTCACCGGCCAAGCAGCTTGCCGTCGAGCGATCGTTGATCAATGAGTCGTTGAACATCGGCCGATCGCAAGGGGTCGAGCTTACCTACACCGATGCAACGAACCGGGCGAGTCTGGCCTTCTCTGATTCTGGCGACGAAGATCTCGGAGGTTTTGGTTTAGTGGGTACGGGATCGCAGAATTCGCCCGCACTGAGCGAGGACACGGAGTTCACCTTCACCGGGCGGGTCGAGCATCTTGCCGCCGGGAGCTGGGCCCAGTTTGACGACTTCACAAGCCCCGTTGATGACGAGTACGGATTGTTGCTCGGTATCGGTGCGCACTATCAGCAAAACGAGTACACCGGAGCCTTTTCATTCGGCCGTAACGAGGAACGATGGCTCGCGTGGACAGCTGACGTATCGGTCGAATGGGGTGGCGCCAACGCCTTCGCATCGTTTACTTACCACTACGTCGATGACGACAGTGTCGGTCAGGTGACCGTATACGGCTTGGTCGCACAGGCCGGCGCCTATTTCACGCCGAAGTTCGAGTACTTCACCCGCGTCGAGTATGGGTTGTTCGACGTCGACGCGGCCAACTTCGCAAATCTTTATCTCGTTACCTTCGGCGGCAACTACTACTTTGACGGACATGATCTCAAGCTGACCACGGATATCGGATTTGGGATGTCCCAGATCGCGACAGCCTGGAACAGCGATCTTGCCGGATGGCGCAGCGACTCCTTCGGAGCCGATCCACAGGTCGTGATCCGAACCCAATTCCAATTGCTGTTCTAATCTAAGCTGATAGTCCGATTTGGGCTAGAGCAGTTTCAATGCTCTTGTAGCGTCCGGGCATGGTAGAAACCGGTCAAAATAGATGCCTCAAGATCGGTGGCATCCCGAGTCAATCGGAACCTCACCCGTGCGAAGATCCGGTGGCACGGGCATCCTGCCCGTGC
>CBDUST010000287.1:0-5753 GCA_965369945.1 uncultured bacterium
CCAACCTCGAAGACAAGATCAAGGAAGATGACAAGGATGCGATCGAAGCCGCACTCAAACAACTCAGCGAGGTTTCGATCGCGCTCGGCAAGGCTGTGTATGAAGCGACGGCCGCGAACGTCGGCTCGACAGATGCTGGTGGGGCCGACGGAGCCGACGATCAAGGCGAATCCAAGCCCGCCGACGACATCATCGACGCCGAGTACGAAGTGAAGGACGACAAGTAAGCGTCGTCGGTGACCGACACCAGTTTCGTTTGGTAAATACTAAAGCCCGGGGATTCCGGTCCCCGGGTTTTCTTATTCATCGCTCCTCGTTTGCAGATCGTTTGCCGCTGCGACTATTACAAAATCATCCGGCCTCAAATCTAAATCGTCCTCGGCAAGATCGCTCAAATCGTCCACGAGGCGATCGAATACCTTCCTCGGCGTCTGACCAACCGCTCGGATGACACCAAGATGCAGGGCGTCCCTGTCTGATCCACCGGCCGAGGCGAAAAATTGGGATACGGTCAAAGGTTCGGAGAGCAAAAACCCATATCGAGCAGGGTGTGGAATGTCGCCATCGACCTGGATGAAACCGATCGACGAGCGGCTGGGCGACGTCGTGATCGTTACCAAATCCTCTGCCGCAACTGCAAGACCGCGCCCGAGATCTTGGATGGTCGCAAACGATCCCGACCAAATGATCGTCTCTTCCCCGTCTATTTTACGTCTCACGTTGACATCCACCGGTAAGGCATCGAGACCAGCTGAGAACATCAACTGCGACAGCATCAGGCGACCGTCGGGACGGACGGCGTAGACGCCCGGACGACGGATATCGCCAACAATATAAACCACACCTGGGGCGCGGGGCGGCGATCCCGCTACTGTCTTCATGTCCGCAAGATCCGCGCCGATCGCTTGGAGCACCACGGTGTTGTGCTTCTGTGTGAAATACATCTCGACACTAACGAAGGTTACTGCAAGCAGCACGACGATCGTCAAAATGAAATTGATTCGTTGCAACATGATTCGTTCCTCTAGAGCGATGCGTTTGCATTGCGTCTTGATTTTGTTTACATCCCCGAATCGGGTTAGTGCGTCGACTTTGGCCTCGTCATCCGATTGCCCAGCCTCGACAAGTTCGCGCGTTAGCTGCTGGATGTGAAAAGTCAACTCATCCTCGACTTCCGCGTCGATCTGTTGATCATCACGCGGATCAGACTTCAGTAGAAAGAACCTGCGCGGCGCCGATTCGGTCATGCCAAGCCCTTTATGGCTACCTTCCCGGCCGCTCTTGCGCTCATCACCTTGTCGATCGCTGTGGTAAGCCGCGACCAGTTATTCGTTTCCGTTTTGAGTTTGCTACGACCTTTGCGACTGAGTCGGTAGTATTTGGCGCGTCGGTTCGATTCGCTATTTCGCCATTCGAATTCGAGACAGCCGCGTTTGGCGAGTCGGTGCAGGGCCGGGTAGAGCGAACCTTCTTCGACGTGCAGGACATCGTCGGAAGTCTGCTTGATTCGCCGGGCGATGCCGTAGCCGTGGTTGGGCCCGACGGCTAGCGTCTTGAGGATCATCAGCTCCAACGTGCCGGGCAGGAGTTCGGGCGGTTTCTTGCGTGCCATGCTTGCTCCCATAGATAATCTAGGTGAACAGTAAACCCGTTCCCCTAGTCGGACAAGGGGTAGGATGATCTTGAGACTTTGTGGTGGAATTGAAGGTGTGAAGAGACCCGGGGACGGGGTCCCCGGGCTTTGGGTGTCTTGGAATGTTGGCGGTGAAGTGTGGCTGGTCAGTCACGATTACCCAGCAGAACGGCGAGGCGGAACGCGAGCTTCACAGCCTCGTAATAGATCCAGGCTAGTGAAACCAGCAGCACGAAACCGCAGTACCACTCCATCTGCTTCGGTGCTCCGGCGGCAACCTTTTCTTCGATCATTCCGAAGTCGATGATCAGCCACATCGACGCCACGCCGAGGAACAGCACGTTGATGCCCAGCCCGATCATCGGCGTCCATCCCTCGCCGAAGGCGCTGGACAGACTGACAAAGGGCAACTGCATGCCGAACACGGCGAGCAGCCAGGAGATCAAGTACGTAATCCCGATGCCCATCGTGAGCACGCTGACCGTTGCGACGAACCTGCGCGTCGGTCTCAAAATGCGCATTGAGTACAGCGCAAGCATCGAGCCCATAATGCTGACCGTGATGATGCACGCCTGAAGCGCAAGCCCGCCTGTCGCGGCGATGGCCATACCTTCGAGCATTCGGTCCAGCGCGGCGGTAAGTGCGCCGAGGAAAGTGCCTTCCGCCACGGCGTAAATGGGAGCCAACCATCGCGCGTGAGCGGGATTGCCGCGTAGAACCATATACGCACCGAAACATATTCCCATCGATGCCAGGCAACTGATCCAAACGAACGACATCGATGTGCCGGTGCTGATCAGCCAATATCCACCGGCCCCTGCCGCAACGGCAATGCTGATAAGTAGAGCCGTCTTATTGACGACCCCTTGGACAGTCGTGATGCTCGCCTGCTCGGCGTACATCTTCTTGCCGTAGTACTCGTCAAATGCGCTGTTGTTGTTCAGAGCCGGGTTTGATGATTGCCACATCGTGAGCGTCTCCGCATACGTGGAACGAGCAGGTCGGTTTGGCAGCACTATATCCTCGGCCAACCGGGGTTTGTAGGGTCAACATCGAATTGGTGCATAAAGATGGGCAGGACATATCATGCCGGGCGTGTCAGACCAGCAACACCAGTCAGGTTCGGTGCGGGCCTGTGTGGGCGTCGTGATCGGGGCGATCGCATCGCTGGCAGCGGTGGTTGTTGCGCTATCGGTGATGCAGATCGATCGCACGCCGAGCATCGAGGCGGGTCAGGCAAATCTGCGGGCGCTGTGGCTGTTTTGGATCGCGAGCGGCGCAGCGTGGATCGCACTGACGGCGATGTGGTTGCTGCTTCGCCGCGCACCGGGTCCGCAGAGTCGCGGTAAATTTATAGCTTCAGCGTCGTTTGTGTTGCTTGTTGCTGTGGCGGCACGGATTGCAGTGCTGATCACGCATGAACCGGCGCTCAGTGACGATGTGTATCGCTACGTTCTTGACGGTCGAAACCTCGCCCACGGTATCAATCCATATATGTCAGCACCGATGGAGCGGCTCGGGCTTGACGCCGACGCGATCGTCGAACGGCCGCTTGGTGTGTTGATGCAACAGGGGCGGGAGCTTGTGGATGGCGAGGCCTGGCCGGGCGAGGGAGCACTCTTACCGCTGATCAACAATCCCGAATTGCACACAATCTATCTGCCGACGAGTCAGTGGGTGTTCGCAATTTGCGGCGTGATCATTAGCGACCGAGAATCGAATCCGATCGAGAGCACGCGATTGGTTCGCGCCGCGATGACACTGTTTGATGTTGCAGCGATCGGGTTGATACTTATCGTGCTTCGGCGTTGTGATCGATCAGCATGGTGGGCGGCGCTGTATGCCTGGCACCCACTCCCATTGACCGAAATTGCGGGATCCGGTCATCAGGATTCGATCGGCGTGGCGCTGCTTTTGTTAGCACTATTTTCGCTCGCCGCGAAGCCGCAAGCGATTTGGCGATGGACCATAGGTCTAGCTTTGGCCGCATTGGTCAAGCCGGTCACAATTCCTTTGGCGGCGCTGTTTCTCAAAGGCAGGCCCCCTCGCGCCTGGATCGGAAGCGCTGCGCTTGGTGCGGTCGTCTGTGCGGCGCTCGCAGGGCCGTTGTGGTTGACCCATAGCGGTGAGCCGTTCTCGAATCTCTCGAAAACCGCCTCGCGCTTCAGTCAGAAGTGGGCACACTTTGGATCGGTCTACGTACCGACGCTGTGGGTGATGGGCAAGATCGATCCGATTGCGGACGAGGCGATTGAATGGCAGAAGAGGGAGCGGCACGAGTTGATGGCGCGGGCGATCTGCCTGGCGTTGATCGGCGCAGTAATCGCAGCGGTATTCTTCAGTCGACTCGACATCTGGGCGAGCTGCCGAGTCGTCTTGCTAGCGATGGTTTTGTTCTCGAGCACCGCGCACCCGTGGTATTTGTTGTGGGCATTAGTGCTGATGCCGCGCGCACCGAGCCCAGCAGTGTGGATCGCTTCGCTGACGCTGCCGTGGGGTTATGTGCAGTTGGGCGATGTCGTTGACTGGACCGTTCCGACGTGGGTGATGTTCGCCGCGTATGTGCCAGTGTACCTAGCATTAGTCATTGATTTATGGATGGGGCGGCGGAATGGCTCCGAATCGGGTACGTTGAACCAATGAACGTGAGCGAAGTTATAGAAGCGCTAGAGGCACTCGCCCCGCTGGAGTATGCCGCGGATTGGGACAATGTCGGGTTGTTGGTTGGATCGGCGAGTTGGAGGGCCCAGACGATCCTACTGACCATTGATCTGACGGAGGCGGTGCTGCGCGAGGCGATCAGTGCTGAAGTGCAAATGATTGTTTCGTATCACCCGCCGATCTTTGATGCATTGGAGCGCGTAACGGATGCGGAGCCCAAGCAGCGGATTGTCTTGGAGGCTGCGCGAGCGGGGATCGCGATTTATTCACCACACACTGCGCTTGATGCAGCGCCGGGCGGCGTCAACGATTGGCTGGCTGCGGGTCTCGGCAGCGGCGATGTACGAGCGCTCGAAGCCCACGCGGCGCAGCCGGAATCCGAGCAATGCAAGATCGTGACGTTCTGCCCCGCAGACGCGGTCGAACGGTTGCGCAACACGCTGGCCGCTTCGGGAGCGGGGCGCATCGGCAAGTATCAGCTTTGCTCATTTGAGACGACAGGGACCGGCACATTTCTCGCAGGCAAGGACACAACACCAGCGGTGGGTCGACGCGGCGCGATTCAGCGCGTCGACGAGGTCCGTTTGGAGATGGTTTGTCCGCGGGATTCCCGCGCGCTTGCGGTGACGACGATCAAACAGTTCCATCCATACGAAGAGCCGCCGATCGAAATCTACGAGCTACAACCTCGACCGCAACGAGAAGTCGGCCAAGGCCGGCGTGTGGTGCTCGATCAGAAGCTTTCTCTTCGCTCACTCGTTCAGCTCATCAAGAAGCGGCTGGGTGTACACCAGCTTCGCGTCGCGGTGGGCGATCATCCTCCGCGCCGTTATCGCACGATTGGGTTGTGTGCGGGGGCCGGTGGAGCGCTGCGAGCCGAAGCGACGGCCCAAGGGTGTCAAGCCTTCATCACTGGTGAGATGCGCCATCACGATGTGCTCGCCGCTCAAGCTCTGGGATGCACGATCATCCTTGCCGGTCACACTAACACGGAGCGGGGTTATCTGCGCGTGCTGCGCAAACGACTTCGCTCCGCGCTTCCGGGAGTGACCGCGACCATCTCGAAAAAGGACGGCGATCCGCTGCGCGTGATGTAACAGGAGTCGGCGCAGCGCGGTTATATTCGGACCTGCATTCATGCTGTTCCTGCGCCGATACATAATAGACTCGAAATGTCGATCTGAATCTACCGGAGGGGGCACGCCATGTACGAGCAGCAAACGCAGGAACAACTGCTGAATCAACCACAGTACGAAGTGGATCATGCACAACAACCCCCACGCGGGTGGTGGAGTCGTAATTGGCGCTGGTTCGTTCCGGTCGGCAGCGTCGTAGTCGTGTTAGGCGGCGTTGGGTTTTTCGTTGCGATCATCGCGCTCGTCTTTGGCGTGATGAAGAATACAGAGGTCTATGAAACGGCCCTGTACGAAGCGCAAACGAATCCAGCGGTGATTGAGTA
>CBDUST010000288.1:0-5695 GCA_965369945.1 uncultured bacterium
CAGCGCGGTCGTGGAAATCAGCTACTTCACAAGCGGCATCACGTGGGCAGCGGACTATGTGTGCGTTGCGGACACCGCTGAAGAGCAGATGTCGTTCGACGGTTTCGTGCGAATCACCAATAACTCCGGCGAAGACTATGAAAACGCGCAGGTGCGACTTGTGGTGGGCCAGATCAATCTGGTTGAGAGAATTGCCGACCTTGCGCGCCGCGGTTTGGTGTCATTTGAAGATCTAAAGAAGATACAGCTTGGCGCGAGGGTTCGTCAGTTGGAGAAGGAAGTAAGAAATCGCGCCTATGCCGGTATGGCTTCAGAAATGGACGCTGCAGCTCGCGCCCCCAAGTCGATCGTGAAGGAAGGCCTTTCGGAGTACTTCATTTTTACGATCGAGGGAACTGAAACGATCGCGCACACCTGGTCCAAGCGCCTGCGATTGTTCCGAGGCGCGAGCGTGCCGTTTGAAATCAAGTACCGATACCGCCCTGCCGAGTACGGCAATCAACTTGTGCGGTTGTACATTCTTCGCAACGACGAGGCGAGCAGCCTCGGCGAGTCGCCGCTACCTGATGGGGTCGTTCGGCTCTTTCGAGATAACGGCCGGGATGGGTTGTCGTTCTTGACCGCTTACAACTCCAAGTATGTTCCAATCGGGCAGGAGATTGAGTTGAACCTTGGACCCGATCCGCAAGTGATTTACGAACGGCTCCGCTTGCGAAGCTGGCGCGACGACTTTTGGTTCCATACCAAAAAGGGAAAGACATACTTCAGTCCAACCAAAGGGCATCAGATCCGTGACGATTTCCCAGTTAGCGGATGGGACGACCACGAAGAGCGCGTCGAGCGCATCCGCAACTATCGTGAAAAACCCATCGATGTGGAGCTTCGACTGACCTTCCCCGGCCATGTTATCTTCACGAGCGATTTGGGTCCGATTTTGTACGATTACCGATCGCCCCAAATTTCCGCGCGGATCGACCCTGGACAGCGAGCAGATCTTGGTTACGAGGTCACGTATCGCCAGGGCATCAATCACAAGCAGGAAAACGTCACGCTTGAGGCACTGGACTGATTCGTTCCATACGTCGCATATCGCTCCAAGCGATCGAGGCTGACGCCTCAGGAGTGATCTGCGCTGCGAGGGCGGGCAACCGCAGCCTCGGTCATCACAAAAACACTGCGCGGCCGGCCTGTCATGCCCTATATTGGGTCTGTGAAATCTATGACAGGAGGAAGGCCGATGGGCGTGGAAAGATTCAACTCGTTGGGTAGGCGTAGCCTTGTTTGGGCGCTCTTGGCGATCGCATGTACAAGCAAGCCGAGCTTCGCACAAGAGCAGGTCCAAGCCTCAGGCGGTCTGGCGGATGCATTGGCAGCGCGCTCGCTCGATCGAAATGTTCCGACACCGGCTTCGGTTGTCGGGCATCCGCTTGGCGCAACCGCTGTTCGCTACGAGCCGTTGGTGCGATATTTGCATACGCTGGCGGAGGCTTCCGATCGCGTGACGCTTCAGTCGTATGCCCAAACGCACGAAGGTCGCGCGCTCTATTACATAACGATCACGAGCCCCACGAATCATGCACAGCTTGAGCAGATCAAAGCGAACAACGCCAAGCTCGCCGACCCCCGGAAGCTTAAGAACAAGAGTGAAGGTGACGGACTCGTTCAGACGATGCCCGCGGTGGCGTGGCTGGCGTACAACATTCATGGCGATGAGCTGTCCAGCACCGACGCGGCCATGACCGTTGCCTATCTACTCGCTGCGCGAACAGATGCCAAGACCAAAGCGCTCCTTGATCAAGTCGTGATTCATATCGATCCATTGATGAACGCTGATGGGCGCGAGCGGTATCTCGCGCAACTTCAGACGCTGCAGGGAAAGGTGGCCAACACCGACTACCAAGCGATGCAACACGGCGGGCTGTGGTCCGCCGGCCGAGGGAATCACTATCTCTTTGACCTCAACCGCGATTGGTTGATGCAGGTTCATCCGGAGACGCGAGGTCGAGCTGCCGTCATTCGTGCATGGAATCCTCATCTGGTTGTGGATTCGCACGAGATGGGGAGTTTGGATACGTATTTGTTTGATCCGCCGCGCGAGCCACTGAACGTCGATATCTCCCAAAGCAGTTTGGCGTGGCGCGTGCGGTTCTCAGCCGACCAGGCGTCGGCGTTCGATCAACACGGTTGGAGCTACTACACCCGAGAGTGGTACGAAGAGTGGTACCCCGGTTACACGAACGCATGGGCGGGATTGCGCGGCGCTGTGGGATTGTTGTACGAGCAGGCGGGTGTGAACGCTGCGGCGATCAAGCAACCGGCCGGTCAAATCCTCACCTACGCCGACGCGGTGCATCACCACGTCGTGAGCAGCTTGGCGAACCTTCAAACGCTGCGCGCCAATCGCCAGGCGATTCTCGCCGATTACTTGGCGGATCATCGTTGGGCCGTTTCGGATCAAGGAAATGCCTCGGCGGCGTTGATCTTGCCGGCAATGACCGATTGGGCCAAACGCGACCGCTTCCTTGATCTGCTCACACGACAAGGTATCGAATTCCACAGATCGCCACTTCAATTCACTGCGACCGGGGTTACGGATGTGTGGGGCCAAACCGTCCCCGAGCGTGCCTTTCCGGAGCACACGATAGTTGTCCCGATGCAACAACCCAACCGCAGATCCGTCAGTGCGGTTCTTGGTTTTGATCCACATATGAGCGATGACTTCCTGAAGGAGGAACGGACGGAGCTGGAGAATCGCAGGGGCAGTCGGCTCTATGACGTGACCGGTTGGAACATTCCGATGGCGTATGGTCTTGATGCTTATTGGGCCGAGCGCATCTCGCGGGGTCGGGGGGCGAACGGTGCGCCACCGCCGGGCCATCTGTTTGGCAATAACGGGCAGGATACGTACGGATACTTGATCGACGGTCAATCATCGGACCTGTATCCAGCGATCGTGCAGCTTATCGATCAGAATTGCAAACTTCGCGTCGCATCCAAACCCTTTGCGGTAGGTGGCCAGACTTATGATCGAGGAAGCGTGCTCTTGCGCGCGCACGAAAATCCAGACAACCTGCGGGAGTTGCTCACGGAGGTTCGAGACATGTACACTCTGATCGTTGAGCCGGTTGCAACGGCCCTCAGCGAGTCCGGTCCGGACCTGGGTGGGCAGCGATTTCATCTACTGGAGCAGCCGCGCGTGGCGATCGCGTCGCAGTGGCCGATCTCGACGACATCGTTCGGCTCGACGTGGTTTCTCTTCGATGCACGAACCGGGCTGCGCGTTTCGCCGATCAATATCCAAAGCCTCAGCGGAGTTGATCTACGCAACTACAACGTGCTTGTGTTGCCTGATGTATGGGGTGCTAGTGCATTGCGAGCAGTATTGAACAAATCGACGATCGCCAAGATCGAAGCGTGGGTCGAAAGCGGCGGCACACTGATCGCGATGGGTGGCTCCGCATCGTTCCTGGCCAGTGAAAAAATTGGTTTGTCAGCTGTACGTCTCAGACGAGATGTTTTAGGTAAATTGGACGTCTACGCGGAAGCGGTAAGTCGAGAGCGCAGCGCCCGCATGGTTCAGATCGATCCGGATGAAGTTTGGGGGAACGCAGACCCGACCGAGGAAGAATCGCCGACCACAGAGGAAGGCGATAAGGCGAAAGAACAGCCGAGTTCGTTAAAGGACGGTGAACTGAAGCGCCTCGATCAATGGCAACGCATCTTCTCGCCGCGGGGAGCGATCGTTGCGTCTGAGTTGGATAAGGAGCACTGGTTGTGCTTCGGTCTTGACGAACGGTTGCCGGTGCTGCTGTCCGGGCAATTTGCGTATATGTCCGCCCATCCGGTCGCCACACCGGTCAGGCTGGCTGACCTTGCGCACCTGCGCCTCAGCGGTCTGCTATGGCCCGAGGCAAAACAGCGATCGGCTGACACCGCCTACGCGACTGTCGAACGACTCGGCAATGGACAGGTGATTCTATTTGCCAATGATCCGTTCTTTCGAGGTTATTACGAGGGCAGTGGACGATTGTTGCTGAATGCGGTCATACTTGGGCCGGGGATGGGCGCTTCGCAACCGAATCCCTGGTAAGGGCGACCGTTTGTTTACGATCGTCGTGACAGAATAATCTTCATTGGTTGAGGGTTCAGACTCGCAGACGCACTCGCGTTGGAGATGATTGTGATGAGATGGAAAACTGCGCTCACAGGATTGATTCTGCTCTCGATTCAAGGGTCGGTTGCCGCCCAAACACAAGCGCGAGGGATTCTCGGTCAACCTGCCCCAAGCTGGGATATTGCGCAGTGGGCGAATCTTCCAGAGAATAGCGAGTCGCTGGACATCGCAGATCTTTCCGGCAAGGTGGTGTACCTCTACTGCTTTCAGTCGTGGTGCCCGGGGTGCAGACAGCACGGATTCCCGACACTCGTCGATCTGGTTGACCGTTACGAGGGTGCGGACGATGTTGCGTTCGTTGCGGTGCAAACTGTCTTTGAGGGATTTCAAGTAAACACCGTGCAGGCCGGCCGGAAGATGGTGCAGGAGTTTGGACTGGATATCCCGGTCGGTCACGATGGGAGTAACGGCAGGCGATCCACGTTGATGCGCCGCTACCGGACAGGCGGCACGCCTTGGGCGATCATCATCGACAAGCGTGGAACTGTGCGGTTCAACGGCTTTCACATCACTGCGAATGATGCTGCTAAGCGAATCGATCAGTTGCGCGACGAAGCGCCGATTGCTTCGGCGCCGATCAAGACGCTTCCCGTATCACGCGGCGGACAGGATCGTGTCGGTACGCGATTTCCGAAGCTTGATTTCGATAGTCATCTGCCTGCGCAGACCAAGACGAGTGAAGCAAAACAAGTCAAGGCGACGCTGTATCGATGGTGGACGAACACGTGCCCGTATTGTGAAGCCAGCTTGCCCGCCATCGAGAAGCTGCGACAGGAATACGCGCCCAAAGGATTGCGCGTCGTCGGCGTCTATCACCCCAAGCCCCAGCGCAAGGTCGATGACGAAGCGGTGTTGGCGATGGCGCAGCGCTTCGGCTACATGGGCGAACTCGCAGTCGATGCAGATTGGTCCCAGCTTCGCAAGGCCTATCTTTCATCCGGACGTCGCCGCGCGACGAGCGTCACTTTCTTGGTTGACAAAGAAGGCGTGACACGGTTTCTGCATCCCGGACCGGTCCTGTTCCCATCTGAAGATCCGCAGTATGAAACCGAGAACGATGACTACCAACTGTTGAAACAAGCGATCGAGGCACTGCTTCGGTCGGACGAGTCCGCCGCGGGGCGGAGCATTGAGAAATCAAAAAAGGAATGAATGATGAAGATTCGAGTTGTATTGGTGTCGCTGCTCGCTGTGTCAACGGTTGCCGGCCTCGCTGCATTTTCGCCGGTGGATACTCATGCCACCAGCGCGCAATCCACGAACACGCAGGCCACTGAAACCTACAAGGTTGATCCGGTCCACACCACCGCGATCTTTCGGATCAAGCACCTCGGGGTAACGTACTTCTATGGTCGATTCAACGAGACCACTGGTACGTTCACGCTCGATACGGAAAATCCTTCCGAGATGTCGTTCGATGTCCAGATCAAGACAGAGAGCGTGGATACGAACGCGGCTGATCGAAACAACCATCTCAAGAGTCCGGATTTCTTCAACGCAAAGCAGTTTCCGACGATCTCC
>CBDUST010000289.1:0-5661 GCA_965369945.1 uncultured bacterium
GAGAGGGTTGGGTGAGGGTGACTTCTCTTATCCGTACCTACGACTGGAGCGCCTGTTCTGCGATCGCCGGGTCAGTGAAGCGTGCGTATGCCAGGACGACTCTCCAATCCAGAAGCGGCACGAGCTTTCGCATGAGTCGGTTGACCCAGCGGTGTATGCCGCGCGGATCGGGATATCTGCGGACCATGATGGTCATGCAATGCTCAAGGCGTTTGGGCGTGCAGTCCTTGATGGGGAGTAACGCTGCTCGCAGAAGTGAATCGACTTCGAGAACTGAGTGCCAGTAGCGGTTGAGATACTTTCCGACTGAGATCGATGCTTCGCGGACAGTTAGGCCGGTCAGTTGTTGACAGAGTGCTTCGTACTCTTCTGCGCGCGGAGACGTCGTGTTTGCGGGCGTAAACCCGGCCCGTGGACGGGCGGGCTCACCGGGGCAGCGAGCCGTGTCTCCACAGGCGACTCGCCGTGGCGAGGCGTCCCCGCCCACGGCTTCGTGCGTGGTCATAAAAGGTTGTGTTGGAAGGTTTTGCGCCCCCGGAAATTCCTGGGGCGCACCGGTACGGGCAAATGCAGCTACAGTGTTCATCGGTCGGACTCCTTCAACCGAGTTCGATCCACGCCCCCGGCTGTTCATCCAGCGCGGGGGCATTTGAGTTGTGTGCTACCACACTGGTAGCAATGATGTCGGCAATGTACCTAGCCATGTACGTAGTGTCAAGCCTACTGCTGCGTCTTTTTCCGTTTTTTCATATATTCGTTGACTGCTTCGCGCACCAGATCAGAACTGGTGATGCCGAGTCGATGGGCTGCTGCATCGAGTCTCGCTTTCTCTGAGGCAGCAACCATGATCTTCAACTGCTTATCACGCTTGGGCGGCTTCGGTTGAGCCGAGAAGAAGATGTCCATGGAGGGATTGTAAGGGAAGGGCGGCCGTGCCGGTGTCGTTCTGAGCCGCCCAAGGACTCAATCAAATCAATCCTGACGCCTTTGCCTTCCCTAGCGCGCGTGCCGTGACGGAGCCGCGTTGCTCCATTTACCATACGTCCCCACTTGATGCACAAGGAGATTCAGGAATGGCGAGACACACGGCCATGATTCCGCTCATGAACTCAGGCACCGGAGACCTAGACGATTTCACATTTAAGTCGGGGGCGAGGATCACGAATGGATTTCCGCAAGTGATTCAAGAGGCGCTCGATAATTTGCGTACTACGGATCAGTTCTCACAAAATGAGATCAAACACTGGGACTTCGCGAGGGGATGGCTATGGATCACATCGAACAATAATCCCGGGGACACTCACGACACGATTCGTTTCCTGGCTCAGATGGCGCGGCAGCTTTGGACACTCCGCTGGTGCATTGATATCGCAGGCTGCGGCGAGAATAATTTCTGGCGCAATGGTTCGCTCATGCACTGTGCAGGAGTGTATGTGAGCTCACCCGACTTTCCTCTACCGTCGACCCAACGACACCATTTCATCTATTCTCCGCCAACCTATGAGCAACGAATGGCAAGTTGGTCGGCTGCTCGTTTGGCAATTGCCGATGATTTACATCAACGCTTGCCGGTAACCGTTCCCCGGATCGCCATCGCCACAAAGCTTCGGTATGTAATGTCGACGCGAGATGCACGCGATGCGACAATCCGGTTCTCGTTGGCACTCACTGCCTTGGAAACGCTCTTCATCGCACCATCGGAACGCCACTATATTTGGGATCCGCCAGTTCAGGATCGCATTCGCGAGGCAAATCGTGCAACTGCAGCCCAACTTGATGCCTCTTTCTTCGAGAAGGTTAGAGATCGACGGAATGACGCGACACATCGTGGCGGCTTCGACCAGACTGGCATCCACCCACGCCTCTTACGCGTCGAGCCGAAGACGGAGGATCTCCTCCGTGACTCCCTCGGCTGGGCGATCCGGAATCAGAGGGTACTTGAGTCTGCATTCGAGACCGATCAATGGCCTGCAGACGCCGGAGAGTAATGCAGATGTAGTACCAAGTCGTTCTCTGGGAGTCCCCCGGCCACGGTGGCCTCGGAATCTTGGGAAACATGCGGCTATGTCTCTTGATTAGGTGACGCCTGCGCAGGGGGCATGGAGTGGAACACGAGCACGCACGACTTTGCTGTGCGTGGCACCTGGCACGACGCCGCGTGGGCGCGGCGGGATGGGAAAGAGGTACGGCATGAGGTTTAGCCGGTGGGCTTGACCCACCGGGGGACGTGTTACGGAAGACTGGGGCGAGGTATCAAGGCTTTTCGTTCTGCGGGCGCTTCTCGCCCCCGGTGTGTTCACCGGGGGCTAAATGTGGCCAAGGGGTGGGGCCTGGCTGGGAGCCTGGCCTGCGAGGGCATCTGGGCCCCATCAGGGCGGTTTCTGTGAAGTTCCTCTGGCTTTGGACGAGGTTTGGCAATAAGGTTTGGTCGAGGGCAGTTTCAGTAATGGCTGGAGTTCAGCCCCAGGCAATTGATCAGATCGATACAAAGGGATTCGACATGAAATTTCGCACGATCCTGACCGTCACCGCATGCTTGGCTTTGACTAGTGGCGCCTTCGCTCAACGCGGAAAGCTCTCGGTGGGTGATGCTGCGCCTGGGTTGGATATCGATACATGGGTCAAGGGCGAGAAGACGTCGATCGAGCCGGGAAAGGTATACGTGGTGGAGTTCTGGGCCACATGGTGTCCACCCTGCCGAAAGTCCATTCCCCTTCTGTCGGATTTGCAAGAGCAATATGGCGACCAAGGGCTGGTCATCATCGGAATCAGCGATGAGTTGGAAGGGGTGGTTCGACCGTTTGTGGATCGAATGGGCGATCGGATGAACTACACCGTCGCGACCGATCGGCGTGATGCGACCAAGCGGGCCTGGTTCAATCGAGCAGGGCTGAAAGGCATCCCCGGGGCATTCATTGTGGACCGCGCGGGCAAGGTGGCGTTCATCGGAAATCCGGTTGACCCGAACGATAACTTCGACGCGATTCTGGCGCGCGTGATGAAGGGGCGATACAACCCCGAACTTCAGCAAAAAGCAACGCCGGCTCTCACAGCAGCGCGGCAGGCGCGCAAGATCAAGAACTGGCGCATGGCCAATCGCTATCTGGACGAGGTCATCGCGTTGGACGCTCAAGTGTTTGCGGAGGTCGCGATCGAGAAGTTCGAGATGCTGCTTGACGATATGGACCAGCGCGAAGAAGCATATCGATATGCGAGTGAGCGACTCATCGAGAACCTTTTCAAGAATGATTCGGGCGCTTTGCAGATGCTTGCCATGAAGATCGCGATCGATCCGCGCTTTGTAACGGATCCTGCCCGGGATCTGCGTGATCTGGACGTGGCGTTGGAGGCGGCGGAAGCGGCGCAGCGAGCGGCCGGTCGTGATGATCCGGAATCGCTGTCGACGCTGGCTGTAGTGTATTACCACCGCAACGATATTGAGCAAGCGATCGATCTACAGACACAGGCGTACTTCATCGCCTCACCGAAGAACAAGCCGCGCTTCAAACGGGTGCTGGGCAGCTATCAGCAAGCCATCGATCGCGCGACGACCAGCTCGGGGACGGATTGAGCCCAACCGACCGGTCGAATAATTCGGATACGCTGCGCGGCGTCGAGTCCAAGGCGCCGCGTCGCCTTTTGAGTCGTACCTCAGCCCATGATCAGCAAAGCGTTGTTCTTGGTTCCGCCGGATCGCCCGTTGATCGGAGCGTCGATTCTCTCGGCCGACTTCGCCGAGCTGGGCGGTGACGCGCGGCCGGTGCTCCAAGCGGGTGCGGATTTTCTGGACCTCGATGTCATGGATGGGCAGTTTGTTCACAACCTGACGATGGGCCCGGCTGTGTGTCGGTCGCTCCGTGAGGCGTTGCCGGAGGCATTTCTCGATGTGCACCTGATGGTGACAGACCCAAAGTTGTACGTCGCGCTATTCGCTGATGCCGGGGCGGATCATTTGACGTTCCATATCGAGGTCGCACCGGAGCCGGCGGCACTGATCGAGGTCATTCACGAGGCAGGGATGTCCGCTGGCTTGGCGATGAACCCGGATACGGACGTGGCGCAAATTTGCGGAAATATCGAGTCGGCGGATCTGGCGCTGGTGATGAGCGTGCAGCCGGGATTCTCCGGCCAGGCATTCTTGCCGGCCGTTCTGGAGCATGTTCGGGTCATCAGGCCGATGCTACGTGATGATCAGCGTTTGGAAATCGACGGCGGCGTGAATGGGCGAACGGCGGGGGCTTGTCTTGAGGCCGGGTGTGATGCATTGGTCGCGGCGTCGGCAATTTTCGGCTCCGAGGACTACGGCCAGGCGATCGGCGCGCTGCGTGGGTCGGGCCAAGTGCTTTCACGGAGAAAATAGATGGGCGCGAAGCGCCAGGACATCCTGTTGGGCTTGATTCGTTGTGGTGAGACGACCTGGGAGGCCGAGGACCGCCTCCACGGCGCTGCGGACCTGCCTCTGAGCCCCGAGGGTCGGGCATCCATCAGTGCCGCAGTTGTCACATTGCCGCCGAAGCGCTTCGAGGTTGTTTATCATCCGCCGGACGAAGCGGGGACCGACACGGCTCATATCGTGGCCGAGGCGGTGGGCGCGAAGACGAAGGTCGCAGCTGAGTTGGCTGAGCCGGACCTCGGTCTCATCGACGGGCTGACCGAAAAGGGTTTCGCCGAGCGTTTTCCGAAACGGCACAAACAATGGCAGGACGACCCGCTGGCGCTATTGCCGCCGGAGGGTGAGGCATTTGGCGACGCCCGGGCGCGGATATTCAGTGCTTGCGCCAAGATACTCCGCAAGAGTCGAGGCGATCACGCAGCGATTGTCCTGCGCCCGCTGGCGCTGGGGTTTGTCCGATGCTGGCTGGCGGATCGAACGGCTTCTGAGTTGTGGTCGAGTCTGGCTGACCGCCCGCAAATCGAGCAGTATTTGGTTGCCCAGGAGTTGATCGAGCTGCTAGAGGAAGCGGCTCGTGTGGAGCCGCTTAGCGCCTAGGTAGGTGCTAGATGAACTGGACCAACCGGCAAACATCGGGGAACATACAAGGTCAAGGACGCTCCTGAGCGGGGCGGCGAATCATATGACGCAAGTTCCCAGCCAAAGTCCGACTGACCGCCCTGAACAACGGTCAGGCCGTACGAAGAAAGGCGTTCCGGAGGGTCTGTGGCTCCGTTGTCCGCAATGCGCGGAGATGCTGTTCCGCAAGCGGGTGGAGAATAACCTGTGGGTCTGTCCGGACTGTCAGCACCACTTTCGAGTTTCTGCTGAGCAGCGCGTTGCGCAGTTGACGGACCCAGGGAGCTTCGAGCCGTTCAACGCCACGATGGCCCCCGTTGACCCGCTCGGTTTCGTTGATCTCAGGCCGTATCCTGAGCGTATCGCCAAGGCCCAGCGAGCGACCGGACAAAACGATGCGGTGCAGACTGGCCAAGCCTACATCAAGGCCCGCAGAGTCGTCTTGGCCTGTATGGACTTCAATTTCCTTGGGGGCTCGATGGGATCGGTTGTGGGCGAGAAGATCACGCAGGCGGTCGTGGTCGCGGCGGAGCACGATCTGCCGTTGGTGATCGTGAGCTGCTCCGGCGGCGCGCGAATGATGGAGTCGGGCTTTTCGCTGATGCAGATGGCCAAGACCGCCTCCGCGCTGGCTCGGTTTGACGACCAGG
>CBDUST010000290.1:0-5647 GCA_965369945.1 uncultured bacterium
TGCAGGAGAGACACACGTCGATTTCGATCCCGTCAACCGCGCTGACATGAAGGTTCTGATTGCATCGTGGGCAGTTCATGGCACGTCCCAATCTCGGAAGTCATCCAACGGTGGTTACTCTGCAGATCCGCAACGGACGCAAGCCAACTCATTCTAGCGTGAATCCTGCCTAGGTGGTCGTCATCTCCTCTGAGCAGGCGTAGGGAAGGTGAGAACCGGCGTTGAGAGGCAAGCAAGCGAGCGGTCACTGTGTCGGGCCGTGCTGCAAGCAGCAGAAAGATCTCCCAGATATAGATCCAAGCTCCTGATCGACTCTCCACCGACTGCGGATTGCATCAAAGAGAGTGTGGGAGCTACGGCACGTACAAGCCCCCGATAAAGCCGGCGAATGCGAGCGTTGCGAAGTACGCGCCCCACAGTGTCAACCCTTCCCCGAATTGTCTCGTCCGTGGGATAAGCATAAGCACAAGACCTGGAACGATGGGGAGCGAAGAGACCAAACAAAGGATTGAGTAGGTGAAAAGTCCCATCCCAAACGATGTCTCTCCCGATGACGGCGGGACAACGAACGCCATGATAGAAGCAGGCACAACGAGGAGGATGGCCATGATCACTACCCAGCGATTGACTCTCCTGACGACTGTATTCTCAGTGGAGGTACGCATTTAAGAGGATGATAAACTCGAGTCGCCTATAGCCTCGAGCCCTTCTCGGAATCTTCGTCAAGTATACCGCTTACATAATCCATCGGGATGCCCTGTATCGAATTCGTCTTGGCTGCTGATGCCCGACCACCGGAACCAGCGCGCTCTCGTCCGCTTCTCTCAACGCCGATCGGTCCGCCACGCGTACCCGCATTCCCGGCACGTTGCACAGCCGTCGCTGGCCACAGGAACACGGCCTAGATTCGATGCGCAGTACGGGCAACGTTGTATAAAGAGTAAGGATGCTCTTCTGTTGTCCCAATCTCTCCGACTGAGCCAAACCGGAATAACAGCCATTCCGGCCATAACGGCGGCCAACGCAATCCATCCGAGTACACCCGGAAAGCTGATCCCTGAAAAGAGGAGTCCTAGGTATGCGAGAACGAGGGTCGGAAAAGGTGTCAGGATGATTTACTTGGGGTAAGAAAAGCGGACGGAAGTCGTTTTCTCAATATCAGCCCCCGGCCCCGCCCCCGGAAATGGGAGACAGCGGGACAAGAATGTCAGCTTCACAAGCTGAACGTTGCAGAGTGTGAACGGGCAGGTAGCATTCCAGACGTCGTATTCGCTCGTGCGAGCTGACCAATGAGTTTCCACGTCTGTCCGTAAGGAGGCGAGAGGCCGTGACAACCCATCGTTCTGACAAGATCTTTGACGGGTCAATCCCTGAACTGTACGAGACCTATCTCACACCACTCATCTTCGAGCCATACGCTCAGGATCTCGCCCAGCGCGTGAAGTCGGAGCCCGTTAGTAATGTGCTGGAAGTTGCTGCCGGCACGGGCGTTGTGACGCGAGCGATGGTTGATGCGCTTGGGGCGGGTGTCTCGATCGTGGCAACCGATCTCAATCAGCCGATGCTGGAGTACGGCGCATCGGTCCGCGCTGATGCGAATGTCACGTGGCAACAAGCCGATGCGCAGGCTCTGCCGTTTGCTGACCAGATGTTCGACGCCGTCGTTTGCCAGTTCGCCGTGATGTTCTTTCCGGATCGCGCGAAAGCATATTCTGAAGCGCTTCGCGTGCTCAAGCCCGGAGGGCAATTCCATTTCAACGTGTGGGATGAGATCAAAGAGAATGAGTTCGCCTGCACGGTGACGGAATCACTGGCTGGCATCTTTCCAGATGATCCGCCACAGTTCCTCGCTCGAACGCCTCATGGGTACTCGAACATCGATGAGATTGCAGCGGACCTCAAGAGTGGTGGTTTCACCCATTCACCCAAGATAGAGACGGTGGCCGCGAGAAGCAGAGCGTTGGATCCTTCCATCCCGGCAACTGCATATTGCCAGGGAACGCCGCTACGCAACGAGATTGAGAGTCGGGATGCCTCGCTCCTGGAGCACGCAACCGATGTTGCGACGGAGGCTGTGGCGGAGCGTTTCGGGTCGGGTGCCGTCGACGGCAAGATCCAGGCGCATGTGTTCTCGGTTCGGGCGTAGTCGCAATCTGGGACGGAAGAGGTGTCGGTATGATTTGATTCGGGGAAGCGAAGGGGAAAAGAAAAGCCGACGGGAGTCTTTTTGAATATCAGCCCCCATCCCCGCCCCCTGAAATGAAGGACGGCGGGACAAGAATGTCAGCTTCCCAAGCTGAGCCTCGCGGCGGTTCACGTGAGGAATGGATTGGCGGAGCGGTGTTCTGTTGGCGCAGACGTTGGACATCAGGACACCTCCACCCCACACTCCGGGCAGGCGACGTGGTCAGCGTGGCTAAGGTCGTAGCCGCATTTGATGCAGTGGCCACGCTTGCGGCGGATCATTCGGCGCGCGGTGAACGGGCCGAGTGTGATCAGCCACAGCAGCGCCGCATAGAAGATCGTGTTGATCACCAGTCCAGGCCATAGCACATGGACGGGGAGGATCACGGGATACGACAATGTCGTCCCAGCCGTTGCGTTGCGTTGTCGAAACTGAAGGCCATCAACGAAGACTGGTCCTGAGCCCATATGGTAATCGCCCCAAAAGAAGCAGCACCAGAGCGCTCGCGTAGGCCATCCTATGTGCTGTTCGTATCCGTTAGCGATTGAAGCATGCCCACTGACCCCTTGTATTGCCAACAAGACCGAATCTATTCGGCTCACGCCCGGTGGCTCATCCTCGGCAACAATGATCAGATCAAATGAATCACTTTGAGTATAACTAGACCAATCTATTCGATCCGCGATAAAGTTATGGTTCGCACTGAAAAAGACCCAATATTCTCCATCGACGTGCATTGACCCTACTGAGTCTGAAGCCACGTTGCTGGTCTGCCCCATGCTGTAGACCCACGCCACGCCGACGTTCACGATCGCGCCGAGGAGCAGGAACACGACGAGCTTGAACAGGTGGCGTTTCACGGCATCATTCTACGGCACGGGCGAGTGCCGCTGTCCTCAGCCCGCCTTTCACATATTCTTCGGGCGAATGAGCGCTCGCAGGTGCAGTGCGCGCCGCAGATCGAGAACCTGGCCTGCATGTGCGCCATTGTGAAAACACATCCGCATCATCAGGGATGCGATGGTGGTCTCTCCAACGCCCCAGGTCGTCTTCTCATCAAGCTTCTCGGCGGACATGGCGCGAATCGTCTGCGCAAGTCGCTCAGATGCGGCTTCGAAGATCTCACGTGCCCGCGCAAGCGTTGGATAGGAATCAGGATCATTCGTCGGTTTCGAGCCGAACGATACGGCTTCAGCATGAAACCGATTCGCATCACCAGCCGTGCCGTCACCGGTGATGAAATCCGATTCGGGCAACGGTTCGCCGTCGGCGCGCTCCGCGGCCCGGTGCATGGTCAGGGCGCAATGGCCGAGATTCCAGACCAAATGATTCGGCAGGTCTGGCGTCTGAGTTGTACGATTGGATTCATCGAATCCGTCCAGGCCGCGCACAAACATGTCTCGTGAGACGAGGACGCATTCAGCCAGTACAACCTGTGGTGACACGGTCTTCATCTCCTTTGGGTGAGTGTTTGCGCCGGCCGTCCGCCAAGCCGGTACGTCCGGTTGATCTCGATGAGTGTGGTCGTTGCTTGCATCATCATACCGAGCAGGAGGAACACGACGAGCTTGAACAGTCGGCGCTTCACGGCTTGGCCCTTGCCGACAGTTCCACCCCACACTCCAGACAAACCTCATGCTCCGCCCCGCGCAGGTCGTAGCCGCACTTGATGCAGCGACCGCGCTTGCGGCGGATCATCCGACGCGCGGTGAAGGGGCCGAGTGTGAGCAGCCAGAGCATTGCGGCGTAGAAGATCGTGTTGGCCGCGAAGCCCGGCCAAAGAGGATGCAATGGGAGAAGCCTCAAGTCCCAGTGATCGTTTGGATCGTCCGCCTTGTCGGGATCAAGATTCAGAGCGAACACCGTTGAGACGGTCGGCTTGGAACCCGGCCGAGGCCGCCGGATAACTTTCACGCCGCCCCACATTGACAGGCAAGGCCAACCGAAGGCTTGGGCGACATAGTGATGAGTTGCGTGGACGGGTGGCTCGTAGGAAGGAGAGAGAAAGGGAGCCCACCCGGGGACTAGGGGTTCTGCGGGATCGTCCGGCCAGCCGCCGCCAATTCCACCACCTACACTCGGGTCATGCCAACTGGACACAATTCGCAGCCGGCCCGGCGCTAGATGCTCAAAGATGATCCAAAGGATGTGATCGGGACCGTCCCAGGAGCCTCCAGCTCGCTTCTGGGCATCGGGCATGCGTGGGTTCATCGACAGCACACACCCCCACGCCACGGCGACATTCACGACCGCGCCGAGGAGCAGGAGGATGACGAGCTTGGTAAGCCAACGCTTCATGCCAACATTCTACGTCACATCTTCCCGTCGCCAGCCACACTCCGGGCACACCTCATGCTCCGCCCCCCGCAGGTCGTAGCCGCATTTGAGACAGCGGCCTCGCTTGCGGCGGATGACTCGGCGCGCGGCGAAGTGAGTAAATGAGAGAAGCCAGAGCATCGCTGCATAGAAGATGACATTTGCAAGAAAGCCAGTCCACAGCGGACGCACCGGGAGGAAATCTCGACCAACATACGTTACGCGGTCAGCGGGCAAATAGCCCACGCGGGAGCGCCCGGTAGCACGTACAACACAGCGTTCCTGCTGTCAAAGTCCCGAAGTATTCCGCTCAAGCTGCCTGGGATGCGAGGACCCGAGCTTTTTTGCTTGCATCGGCCAGAGAATGATATAAGCTGACCTTGATATCATCTTTTGGCCTGCCCGGTGCGGATCCGGCGGCAACGGCTTGAGGTCGGATGATGCGAACACGGCCTTGCCGCATGCTGGGTGACTGCGATCATCCGAAGGCTGGAGAGAAGAGAGGAGACCAGAGACATGGCAAGATTCCGCTCAGTTGAATGGCTGCGCGCTACGGCGGTCGTGGCGGCTGTTGGATGTGGTACGTGCCCAGTGCAGGCGGATACTTTCGAGGTCACGCTGGAGGGCATGTCGTTCTGGTACGACGGCCAGCAGAACATGGACATCGAACTGTTCCTCGAACCGGGCGATACGGTCCGCTGGCTGTGGGTTGAGGGCTTCCACAACGTCGTTTCCGGCTTCCCAGACGATAAAGACTCGGGCGAACTATTCTTCAGCGGTCCGCCCACCGACAAGCCGGGGACGATCTTCGAGTTCACGTTCGACGTGGAGCCCGGCGTCTACGGCTACCACTGCCACCCGCATGAAGAATTCGGAATGATCTCCTACGTCACGGTCATCCCCGGACCGGGCAGTCTCGTCCTCCTGTCCACTGCAGGCTTGTTTCTGAGACCTCGCCGACGCCGAAAGCCCAAGGCATGACTCGCAGTTGACTGGTGTGGTCGATCGAAGAATCCGCCGACGGCAACGGCACCGTCAGCAGCTCCGACCTCCTCGCCCTCCTCGCCAACTGGGGTCCGTGTCCCTGAAGAGAATGCCGTTCAGATAAGCCGTAAGTCCTTTTGCCAAGCGCGGTTACGCGCGCTT
>CBDUST010000291.1:0-5633 GCA_965369945.1 uncultured bacterium
ATACGCACCTCTCCAATCTCGAAGGGTAAGCGACCCCAAAATCATACGGTGATCAAGAGAAGTTTGATGTCAGTTTTGTCATAGGACAGAGGGTGCCAGAGTGCCCTAAGCCTTTGTGTATAAAAGACTTAGACCATGTCATACCCAGGGGGGTATGACACGCCAAATCGCCTGATTCTGTTAGGTTTATGTTTGGCTTGCCCTCTGCCTAATGCCCCGGAGAATTGGCCCTTTTGGCACCTTCAAAGCAGCCTCGGCACCAACAATCCGAGCCCCGTCGAAGGCGTGAAAAGGCCCGAGCTTCCACCAGGATTTGACTGGCTGCCCAGCCGCCACAGAGGTGTAGGTGTCGGGCCCGACAGCCCAGTTTCTGGAAGGAGGCTGCCCTTGGCGACGGGCGGCCGACCGGATGAGTTTGGAAGCGCCAGAGCGCGTAACTAGCCCACGGACCCGCTCGAACACCATTGAATGACTCCTCGACGAAGGAAGAAGTGGCTCTCGCAGCCGACCTTTCTCCAGACGGAGGGGGTCAACGTGACTGTTCCATCGCTTTCGGTTTCAACAGACCATCTGGGCCGACCGCCGATCGTACTGAGCTGGATTTGTTCTCCGCAGCCGCACGGGCAGAGCATGGCAACGCTTCAGGAGGTTCTTCGACTCGAACGGTCTTGAGGCGTATCGGCCCCCGCCGGAAGAGTTCCTTGGCCCAAGACCACAGGCGAGCGATCCAGGTCATGGCTCGTCGCTCCCGCCAAGAGCAGGCATGCCCAAGAAGGGCGTCGTATCGCCCCTCCCCACCATCCGCAGCTCGTGAGGACCGGCTCCCGGGTCCTCTTCGAGCGCCCAGATGGAATTGGTCAAGCTGACTCGCTGGACAGCGTAGGCGGCGTTCGTGTCAGACCGAAAGGCGTGTATCCTGCACGCACGCCGACGAACCGATGACTTCGGGCTGACAGGATATCTGAACAGGACGCTTCCGTGGCGCGGGTCCAGCTCCCGGCTTGCTTCGGTCAGATGGTCGCGATGACTTTGAGTTCGACCGCGATCGGGGTCGGGAGATTTCCTACTTCGACGGTCGTCCGCGTCGGCTGGGTTCCCTTGTCGTTGAAGTACTCGCCATAGACCCGGTTGAACGTGGGGAAGTCGCGCTTCATATCCGTCAGGAAGACGAGGACGTCCACGATCCGGTCCCAGTCGGATCCGCCCGCCTCCAGCACCAACCGCACGTTCTCAAAGACAGACCGGGTCTGAGCCTCAACGTCGTAGGAGCGCACCGTCCCGTCTTCGTTGAGGACGACGCCGGGGATCTCCTTGAGGCCTGACTTTCGCGGACCCATGCCGGAAAGAAACAGCAGGCAGCCAACCGACCGCGCATGCGGATAAGGGCCGACTGCCTTCGGAGCGCCTCCGCACCGGACGTCAGCACTGGTTACATCCTTACTCATGTCTCTGTCTCCAAGCTTGCTTCTTCATGCGCTTACCACACAGCCATGCCCACTCATTCGTAGTCGAGTATCCCTTTCGCAAGCCGCTCGTCGATCACTAGCGTGTTGCCGATCTGAGCAAAGCACAGGCTCCGCACGGCCGCAGCCTTCCGCCGCCCGGTGGCTACGAGGGCGACCGTACGCTTCTTGTCATGGGTCGCGTCGATCAGGCTCTGCAGCTCGATAGTCCGGACGTGGCAGTAGATCCGGGCTAGGAACTCCTTGTAGTGCTCCGCAACGTCGACGCCCTTGAACGGCACGTTCTTGATGTCGTTGCGTAAACAGTTCAGCAAGCGATCTTCGTTCATGAAGTCGTCGAGGAACGCTGTCGGCTCGTCTACCATCTCATCGCACTTGTGAAACGGCCGATAGACCAAATCTCCTTCATACTTAAGCTTCTGATGCAGTCGCTTGCGGTAGAAGTCCATGTACTCCTCAATCGTCGCCTTTGCCAGGAGCGGCGCTTGGCAGGCGCGAAGACAGCTCAGCCCGTACTCGTAGAAACCTGTCGTGCCGGCACTGATCGCGCCGACGCCGAGCACAAACACGTGTGATTGCGCTGCCTCGTGAAGGTACTCCGTGATGACCTTCTCGATATCCTCGGCCAGGGGAGTTGCTGCAGCGCCGAGATACTCATGGAATTCCGAGTTCGACAGGGACGGTACGAAGCCCGACGGCAGTTGGTACGAGTGCGCCTTCACGTTGAGTTTAGCAAGGCGTTGTGCGAGCAGAGTAACGAGAGCGACCGGTGCCGCGACATTCGTATCATCAATTAGTGGCACGGATGTGCTATACAGCTCAACCTGATCGAACGACTTCCAGTCCGCGCTAGCGTTTTCGATGAGTGCTTTCAAAGTCGATCCGCAGCTGAATGCAATGCGACTGTGGGGCTCGACGACGTCCCTCACCAAAATAGCCGCCCGGCTCCCGACGATCTGCTTTGCCGCGACGTCATCTGCCCTCGGAGGCCGGACGACTTCGACGTGCGTGAGATGATCAAACTTTGACTGAAGTTGTTCGGCTAAATCACAGGGAACTTTGGCCCAGCATCGGGCAAGGCCGATAGGTTTGTCCTTGATGGCTTGACCGACGTTCCCCCCCTGAAGATCGCTGAAACGCTGCACCTGCTTGAGAAAGACTTCGGCTGATAGCGGTATGTGCTGCGCATTATGCACGAAGAACCCAACTTCCGGCGCCGGATCGACCAGGCATACCGGCTTGGCTCGATCTCCAAGGAACAGGGCGGTCGTATGCAGGATGCTCCTAAGGTTCTCATCGTCGGGCCGGAAGCCTATGACGATAACCCGATAGGACGCGGTCAGATGCTTGAGCATGTTCCAGAGCAGCGGTTCATCATATTGGAAGTCGCGGAAATCCTTATCAGTCACCCGCGGCCGGAACTCTGGCATCCGAGCGTCGCCGTAGATCTTGAGCAGGATCGTGCGCTCGAAATCGAGATCGACTGTGCTGGCGCTTGTGCGCGCGACTGACAGACCGAGCTTTTTGCCTCCCATGGTCTCGATCCCGTCGTCCGCGGCGCGAGCTTCGAAGCCCTTCTCGATCAAATCATCCCAGTTCGTGGTCACCAAGATCCGAAACTGAGGAAGATGAGCGAGAAGATGGTGGTGGCGAAGGGGGTAATCGAGGGCTTCCGACTCTAGTATCGACTTGAGCCTCACCCGAAGCTCTTCCCTTCCATAGGTGCTCTCGTAAGCCCCGGCAACGGTTGGGAGCGGCAGATCCTTGAGAACGTTGATCGCGTGGCCAAGCTTGCGCCGCAGCCCTTCGACGAGATGGTCGCGAACCTGATCCCCAGTTAGACCCTGCCCATCGTCTATGCTGAAGCCAGCGCCGATCAATAGGATCGCTCTCCCTACATGAATGTCGTGGAGTGTTCTATAGGCGTCATCGGTGCCGAGGATCGCTTCCAGCTTGTCCTCGCACTGAGCGGCGACCTTCTCAGGGTTTTTCAATCCTGCAAGCCGTGCGGCTTCCGTCCCAACCGCCTTGCCTCGGCAGTCCATCCGTTTGACCTCGATCCATATCTCCTTTGGAATGATCCCGTCTTCGTACATTAAATCGACGATCGACATCAACACACCTCACTTCCACCACCGTGCTTCACCCAGGTCGTCATGACGGTTGTCTCTCCCGAAAACTCGATCCGAGTGGCCTATCGCACTTCCGGGGTCATAGCATCTACATACTACTCGATGACAGAAATTGGCGATGTCCCCTGCGCAGGCGTCACCTGCGCAGGGGACACTGTCAGTTGATGCCAACGAGTAAGATGAATGTAGTGTGTGGCCCGAACCACGATGGGTCGCTCGAATGGAGTTTTCGGGAGGGACAGGGGAGCATTGCGAGGACAAATGAAGTGTCAAACGTGCTACCGAAGGAAATTGTTGACGAAGTGCGTGCTATCCTTGAACAAGCAGCTAGGGGCAAAAGCCCAACTACGAAGTATCTCACCGCCTACCAAATCCTAGATCGCCTTCCCAGTGATCGGTACGATCAGCTCGTCAACCAACGAGGTCGAGGAGGCAAAGGTGAAGGAGTTTATTACGCAGCCACGAGCGTCGTTGCCAAAGCCGCCGAGATGGTTTGCAACGACAGTGATGGGGATATCGACTACATCGATACAGGCGGCTTGAAGGTCGAGATCAAAGATCAGATCGTCGAGCCAAGTTACGAGGTGTGTGGCTTGTATCGACTCCCCGCATGATCCGCAGTTTCAGCGGTCCTCGACCTGCCGACCCGTCGTCCCTGGCGAAAACTCTGTACTGCTGGTTGTACAAAGACTTCCGGTTGGTCGTCATCGCGAGAATTGCTCCTCGCATGGTTCCATAACTCAGCCGAACACATCAGACGGCCCGTCTTTTGTAGTTATCCAGCAGCCCTCTGAAATGCTCGCACCGATCGCGGTATCCCCGCGACATAATCCCGAATATCGGACCGACATCTTATTCTTGCGGTAGACAAACACGGCCAGTCTCGGACTTCGGAGCGTACGGGGCAAAATAAGGAAGTTGCCCGCGCCCTACGGAACCAAGACCCTGGTTGGTACAGTACTCAGCCAAGCGTAGATGCACCTCCCTGCGCGCCTCGCATGAACCACATCAAGTCCGAACAACTTTTCGAGATTTGAAAGCAGTGTTCCGGCAAGCATTCGTCCATCCGGATCACGATCAAGATTCTCAAGTATGCGGATGGTCAGCTGCTCTGCCAGTTCAGCAATCTCGACACCCTGCCAGATCGCGAGTACCGAGCTATACAGAACCTTAAGAACATACTCCTGGCCAAAGATCCTATTCGAGAACACGGTGAGAATAGTGGCAGCCGGTTCGCGACTGGGATCCCATTCAGCCATCTCGCACGCGTGCCGCACGGAACGACCGCCCAAGCCTGTGAACTCGTAGCCCCACCTGTACAACTTGATTGTAGCCTCGCTAGCCGCTGCAATCGAGATGAGTTTTGCATCTTCGGCGGCACGCAAGACTGCCTGCGTCCAGGTTCGCCGGATTCCATACTCAATCATGGAGAGTTGGGAGATTCTAAGATCGTCTGTCCATATCGAATTCTACAAGCGCTACACCGAAGGGAAAGGGGGATCGCTCATCAAGACGGCGATCCGCAAGCAACTCGGAAGTCAACAGGAACAGGCCGCTGAACGGAGAATTGAGTGTGAAGCCGAGATCGAGCGGATCGACGGCCTCGTCCGCAACCTCCTGGACCACATCAAGGTCTCCAATCGGGATATCGTCAACCAACGGCTGGATGAGCTATCGCGCGAGCGGGACACCATTGAATTACAGCTTGCCTCACTCAACCAGGCTGTGTTGGAAGACGACGAGATCAAAGAGCTTGTTCAGGCAACGATCATCTTCGCGTCAAGCCTCGATTCGACGCTACACCACGGCTCACTCGATCAACGCCGAACTGCGCTTCGACGGTGTGTGGACGGTGTCGTGATCGATCATCCAAACAAGCGAGCCGAGCTGAAGCTCCGAGTCCTACCGATCGGATTGGACAGCCACACGACGGCGATCACCAGCGCAGTCGTGATAGAGCTTGCCAAGAAGGCATCGTCGAACGGTCGAGCCACGCGTCAACGTTGCGACAAATGAGCGTACGCCAGCTGTCATCGAC
>CBDUST010000292.1:0-5604 GCA_965369945.1 uncultured bacterium
AACGGTTGAGTCGACCCAACTAAGGATGTCATCGTTGAGTGTGGAGGAGACGAGCACAGGTTCCTCATCCTCGGGAACGAGATTCAGTTGAGAGGCAGCCAATCTGCGGATCAATGCAGGTTGGCGATGATCAAGATCGCGGAGAAGGGCTTCGCGCGCCGCCAACTGCCTTTGCAAGATTGCTTCTTCCTGTTGCAGCCGGGCGCGTTGCCGTTGAAGACTTTCGAGGTTCCGCTGAGCCGGCAAGAGTATCCCCGCTATACAAAGCACCAGTCCGCTGATAACGAACAACCAACCTGGGTCGAGACGGAATCGGGGCGCTAGACCATGCATCGTGCCGGAACGTATCGTCAACGTCAGATCCACTGGTGCAACGAGTCGTTCCGTCAAAGGCCCGGCCCGCCGGCAAAGGCACGAACCACAAGTTGTCGCTTGGGTATCGATATGCAGGTTCTGCATCTTGTGGTCTAACCATCGTTCTTGACGCTTCAATATTCCGGCGGTGTCTGATAACCGCCATCGACATGCACTTCACATACGTCGCGTCCTTAGGAGGCCGTGTCGCCGCAATCCCTGGCAGCATCTTGCCATCGGCCCGGCCAATCCTTGACGATAAACGCCCTCAGCCTATACTTCGCCAAACACGATTGCGGGGTAGAGCAGTCTGGTAGCTCGTCGGGCTCATAACCCGGAGGTCGTAGGTTCGAATCCTACCCCCGCTACTTCACTCAACTCAAGCAGAGCCAACAACTTACGTGGCTCTGCTTGCGTACGTTTTGGGCTGACCAGAACGCGGCTTCCCCTATTCTTCCCCTGCCGTTCGCACCGCAGCCAGAGCCTAGTCCCAGACGCGGGCGCTCTGCCCGAGGAGGTGTGATATGGCCAGCCTGTTCAAGCGTGGGAAGCGCTACTACGTCAGGACGTCCGTCAACGGCAATGTCCGAGACATCGCCACGAAGACGAGCAACCGCAAGCTCGCTGAGAAGATCAAGCAGAAGATCGAGTACGACAACGCAACCGGCGTCCTGGAGACCGCGACGCGCACCCGGCTCGACGATCTCCTGACCAGTTTCGTGGAGCATCTCAAGACGAGGCTGCCTGCAAAGTCGGTCGCCAACGATGTCTCGCGCCTGCGGCGACTGTTCGGTCCGATCGTTCCTCTCCTCGAGACCAAGCGCCCGGTCAAGTCGCCGACCGACTCGCGACTAGCGGTCCCTTACGCGGAGCAGATCACGCCACAGCTGATCAACCAACGGCTCGACCAGCGGGCCCACGACGTCTCGCCGAAGACCCTGAACGAAGAGCGGGAGATTCTCCATCGGCTGTGCAGCTACGCGATCGACTTCCACGGAATGGTCCATCCCGATCGTCGCCACCCAAACCCGGCGGCGGCGGTCAAGCGCCGGCGCGTTCCCGCTCCGGAGATTCGATTCCTCACGCACAAGCAGATCGAGAAGCAACTCAAGGTTCTGAAAGATCATCCGGTCATCCGCGCCGCTGTTGCCATCATGATCTATGCCGGCGTCCGGCGCTCCGAGGCCCTGTGGCTGACCAAGACCGACGTCGAGCGCAAGCGGCGGATGATTCGCGTGTGCGCCAAGACCGAGGAAGGTGAGTGGTGGCAGCCAAAGACGGCACGGAACCGAACCGTTCCGATCAACACGAGTTTGGCCGCCGAGCTGGACCGATACCGCTCTCCCCAGGGCACGCCGTGGTTCCTGCCGTCGCCGGCGGGATGCCGGGTCGATCCAGACAACTTCAGTCACGCCCTGGCTGTCATCAACCAGAAGCACAAGTTCCCGTGGTCGTGCCTGGACTTCCGACACACGTTCGGATCGATCTTGGCACAGCGCGGCGTGTCGCTCTTCAAGATCTCAACCATGATGGGAAACAGCCCGGAGATCTGCCGCCGCCACTACGCGGCACTCATTCCTGACGAGCTCGCTGGGGACGCGGAATTCACAGATCGTGATCCTCTCCAACTGGTCAAGCCGAATGAAGCTGCCGCCCAGACCGCTTGACGTTCGCTGGACATGTGACAGCTCCGCCTCTTGTCTCGCTCTCCCCCAGGAAACCACTCAAGTCCTGTAATCGAAGCCGCACCGCATCGGCAGAGGCATGGCAAGCGGCAGGAGGGTTGCGCTCATGCGACTCTCAGACATCGTCGATGCTGTATCCATGAGAACCAGAAAGCACATTTCTCCGGCGAACGGCGGTTTTCATCCCACGTGCTCGTTATGTAGTAGCGCAGATGTCGTCATCCGGCGAGCGCCGGACCCTGCGTACTACATCCGAACCTGTCGAGAATGCGGTGACGAAGTGAATATCGCCCGAGAGAAGCTGACCGAGCGAGATCGTGAGGTCTTGGTCGACAAGGCCTCCGTCGAGTTCCCCGTGCATGAGACGAACGGTTGCTGGTGTGTGAACATCGAGAGTCGAACGTTCAAGTGCTCAAGTGAGCACGATGCTCGAACACTCGCGAGACTACCAATCCTGCACCGCGAGAGCTTGGTTGGGCGGCCAAGTCCGGAGGAGATCGACACGCTCCTCAAACTGTATGAGACGTACGGGATCACGAACTTCGCGCTTCGCCAGTTGGAGCGATGGTCGCGACGTCAAGCGCAAGGGTCTGCGGCAGATTCGTCGTCGAAGGATTGAAGCCAATGGAACTCTCAGACGCAGCGGCGAGACTGCTCGTCGAGGCATCACGAGATCCGGATCACTTAATCCGTATCCCCGGACCATTCGGGAAGTGCCGAGTGTCCTCCAACGACATGACGAGTGCGGGCTTCTTCCAGGACGAAGGCAAGGGTTCGCTCTATCGGCTCACGCCGATGGGCCGAAGAGAAGCCGCCGCCGCACGCTGAATTCAGCTTTCGATTACCGTCGGCAGGCCTGCCTCACGAATCCGCTTGAGACGCTCCTCATGGGTTAGGCAGCGTCTTTCTTCTTTCCCGTCGTACCAGTCCTGGATGTGTTTGTTCTTCGCGCCGCAATTTGGGCAGTCGCCCTGAATGAAGTACTTCTCGTCAACGCGGTGATACGTCGTCTTCGCGCCAGCCGAGATCCTGCTGGTCTTGCCCTGCCTGTAGCTCGGCTTGAAGAATGCCGTTACGGCCACCTTCTTGCAGAAGGGGCACTCAATGGTTGCCTTTCCTGTGATGTAGTTACTCACCTCGTGTTCTCGATACGGCATTCTTGTCGCCGTGGCATAAATCACTTTCGGTCTTCAAAGCGAACCGCGCCCTTTCGAGCACGGTCCGCCTCACTCAACCAAGCAGAGCTTGGCTCGTTATGGCTCGCGGGCATGTCGTTCATATCGGTCAATATCCCGAACGTCGTAGCGCACCAGACCGCCGTCACCATGGCCGAGGCAGTACGCCTTCACGCCGGCGCGATCAAGATTCCGCCGGACAGTGGATCGGTCGCATCCCCAGCGCTCAGCGAGGAGCTTGAGGCTGACGAAAAGCCGAGAGCGGGTTCTGTGCTTTTCAGTTCTCATCGTCGCCGTTCATTGCACCGAATGCGCTCCCAGTCCGCGCGCCGTGGGCTACCCGCCTCAATCCACTCCTGCAGTTCTCTCGTGGGCCACCGAACGCAGCGCCCGAGCCGAACAGGAGCCGGCAACTCTCCGCGGGCTTGGAGCGTGTATAGATGTCGTTCCGAAACACGGAGAAGCCTGGCCACCTCACGGGCAGAAAGAAGTAGACTTTCACCTCCACGTTGAGAAGGGTCTCGATTCATCATTCCCGGCCTCCGTTCGATTCCCTGATGCGCTCGCGCACGCATCTGAGAATTGTCTGCAGTCTCCTGCGGTGAAGTTCAGTTGTTCGCCGTTGCATGCACCGCCGATTGCGCTCATGCGCGGGCTTCATTAACCAACGATCCCACTAAACAACACACCCATTGCTTCCACACCCCCACTCTCCAACGCACCACCCCAAAAACCCCTGGCCCACCCTGAGCAGGGCCAGTTCCCTCTCGCCTCTGGAGCGCTGTGCTGCTCCTGACGAGGGGAAAAACCCATTCCTCATCCACGGCGAGGAACGCTCCTCGCCCGGCCGGGAGCGCAGCTCACGCGCCGTCCACGGCCTTCTTCTCGCGCCTCGAGAAGGACGCCTCTTCCGGCGACTCGGCCTCGACGAGTTCGTCCGGCAGCTCCATCTCCTCGCACGCGGGGCACAGCCCCGTGTCGCCTGCGGGCACCTCTGCGCCGCAGATGCACGTTTCGATTTCGCCCATGGAATCACCTCCGAGATTTCCTTGTGAGCGCGCGGCCGAAAGGCGTTGCGGTCGCAGACCGAAAGGCCGTTTCCGCCGCAAGCGACTGTTCGAGGAGGTGATTGCCGCCCGGGCGAAAAACCCCTGCTCTGCGGCTGGCCACGGCCCGCAGGCTTGCTCCTTGAAAAATCCCTGTTCATCCCTTCCCCCTTCCCGCGAAGTGGTCCACGATCCCCCGCCAGTCGAATCCCGCCTTCAGCGTGGTCTCTGCGTCGTGGATCAGGATCTTGCCGAGCAGTCGTGTCGCCTGCTCCGCTGACCTCCCCTCGCGCGCAAGCCGCACGCGCAGCGCCTTCTCCAGGGATCGCGCCTTGTTGCGCTCGATCGCGATCATCACCACCCCGTCCACTTCCTCCACCGCCGCCAGGCGGAGCAGGCGCTCGGCCTCGTAGCCGACGCTGTTCGTTGAGCAGATCTGCAGCGGGATGCGCAGGCCGTCGCGCGTCTTTGCCAGCGAGTCGTACCGCACGTCGTTGAAGGCGCCGGCTCTCGTGAAGCTGACGCGCGGGTCGCTCGTGCTCCACGCACGCTCCGTGCGCGCCCGCCCGACTCGATGCATGGTTCCGCCCTCCTCCCGGATGGTTGGCAAGCCGAGCCGCGCGGCCGAATCCTTGCCCTTCTTGGTGAAGTCGTAGAATTCCTGCTTCCTAATTGCCCCCGCGCGGCAGATGAGTCCGTACTGGTGCAGAAGTCTCTTGTCTCGGTAGTGCTTCGATCGATTGATGCCGAGCCGCTCCTCCCGCTCCTCATTCGTCTCCCACGGCCGCGTCCAGATGGCGCGCGCGATGTCAATGGCGCAACGCGTGAGCGGCTCCGCGTCTTGAGCTGGTGGTTCTCCCGCTGACCGACCGCCTGCCTCCACGACGCCGACTACGGGCACGCGCGGGATCACGAACGGGGTCAGCTCCGCGATCGACCGCTCGATCACCGCCTCCACCCCCGCTATCGCGTCCTCGCCTTCGAGATCCCCGGCCATCACCGAGCCCGGCCGTACGCGCACACGGAACGGCACGCATATCCGATCACCTCCCAACCGGACAATCGCCGTCCCCGTCGGCAGGTGCGGGAGTTCCTCTGCCTGCTGGCGGGTGAGCCCCAAAAGGTCGGAGACCGCGTGCGACTCCGGCGGCGAACAGCGGAAGCCGAGACGGAAGCGGAGCGACGCGGCAACCGCCCGGGAGATTTCAGACGGCACCTGCTCGCACGTGAGCAGCGTGAGGTTGAGGGCTCGGAGTTTGTTTACGAGCTCCTCGAACGGAGGGAGCTCGGCGGCGTCGCGCGCCCGGATGAGCGACCGGGCCTCGTCGCACACGATCATGATCG
>CBDUST010000293.1:0-5594 GCA_965369945.1 uncultured bacterium
CCGGGCGACGCGGACCTGCAAAAGAGAGAGCAAGAGTATTGTCCACGGCTGTTGATGCCGTGAATCACGAGAGGCTGCCGGTCCCGCACAAGGAAAGAAAAAGGAGGTCGAGTCCGATGAGAAAGACACTCGTATTGGCTGTCGTGGCTTCCGCCACAGCGACACTGTGGGTCGGCGAGGCGCAGGGAGGCCTTATCCTGACCGTTGACATCCTCACCGCGGATGAGTTCAAGTTCACACTTGGGGGCACGTTCGATGCTGATGTCATCGGCGATCAGAGGCAGTGGTTGGCCGTCAAGAACGACTGGACCAACAACTTCGGTGTGAACACGGACTGGCTTGACGATTCACTGGGCTTCGGCCTTATAGATGACGCCGCCTGGACGGTGGTCGAAAGCAGCGTACTGATCGACGGACTCGTCCCCACCCAAAGCATCGTCGCTGCAAGCGGAGAGACATGGGGAGACGCGATCTACTGGAGCCATTCCGGTGGCGATATCCTCGCTGGAATGACCGTCAGTGGCAGCGTGCATGTGCAAGGAGTCGGCCTCTTCGACGATTCGATCACGAACCTCGAATTGCTCTCTGGCTTCGATAATGGGTTCGAGGACTGGGTTCGTCTGGAAGCGAAAGCCGTCCCGGCACCAGGTGCACTGGCCCTGTTGGCACTGGGCGCTGTGGGCGTTCGACGCAAGCGCAAGCGAGCAGCGTAGGGACCGACTGAAACTGTTGACACACGCAAGAGCCACTCGTCGGTTCGCTCGACAATGGCTTTTTGCTGCGCCAATGAACACGCGAGCACTGTTCAGAGATACACCCCAACGGCACCACCAGCTCGCTACAGAATCCCATCACCACGTCCATGATTCGGGGAGTAGCCGCTGAAACCCAGCACGACATTGCCCGCCACCACGGCGTGCCTTTTCGTGTCGTGGCATTCTTGCCGAGGACTTGACAAGTGGTACGCCGAGCATGGCCATGGATGGCCGTTTCGACGTAGAGGCTGACAGGTGTGATAACCACGATACCGCGACTTGGAGGCCGCAAGCCCGGTTTTCCGAGGTCGGCTCTGCGGTATCAGGAACCGGCCCCAGTGCAAATGCGTACGTCCCGGTATCTACCTTGCAGCAGGCGATTTATTGACTTTGGGGCCTCTGTGGGTTAGTTTCGAGGCTTGGTGGGAGTTGCTCGAAGCCCACGCCCGTCAGCGCTTGCTGGCCTCGGTGCGTGGTGGCTGAAACGGACGAATCTTCAGATCAGGAGCTGACTTAGATGATGATTGCTGCGCGTTTTCACAGCGCCCTCTTGGTCCTCGTCGTCGCCTTGGCGATGGCCGGGCAGACCTACGGCCAATCCGACCCGGCGGAACTGTTCGACGACTTCATTCACTACACGCTGATCGCCAAGCCCGACCTCGCGGCGGCCAAGGCTGAGCTGCTCTTGGGCCTCGGTCTTACCGATGCGGAGTTGGCCGAGCTGTTGGATGACGATCGAGCCCTCGTTGAGCGGTTCGATCGCGCCATTCTTTGGGGTCAGAAGAGGACAGAGTTGCAAGACCTGGCCACCGAATTGGATCGCCGTGTCGAGAAGGGCCGGCATGATATGGCCCGGAATGCGGAGCGCATTCAAGAGGCCATCGAGATGCTCAAAGGCAATCAACGGGCGAAGATGCTCGCTCGACAGCGTCTGATCGCCGCCGGCGAATATGCGGTTCCAAAACTGCTCAAGGTGATCACCGACGGACAGGATGAGCGGCTCAAAATCGCAGTCGGTGATGTGCTCGTGAAGATCGGCCGGCAATCCGTCACGCCGTTGTGCGAAGCGTTGCCGCATATCGATCAGGCGAGTCGGCGGTTCGTTTGCGATCGGCTGGCGGACCTGGGCTACCCCCATGCAGCGCCCTACTTGCTTGAGTTGGCAACAGACCAAGCGACGGTTACCGCAACCCGCGAGGCTGCGGATCGTGCATTCCGCCGCATCGGTGGGGGTGGCGGCGATCTATCCGTCCTCTATACCGAACTTGGCAAGCAATACTTCAATGAATACGAATCGCTGATTGCATTCCCGGGCGAGGGGACCAACAACATTTGGTCCTACGACACCTTCACCGGGTTGGTGCCCACGGCCGTGCCGACCGAGATTTTCAGTGAAGTCATGGCGATGCGGGTTGCGAGCAAGTCCCTGCGCCTCGACGCCAGCAATTCCACCGCATTGAGCCTCTTCGTTGCCTCGAATCTCCGTCGGGAAAATCAGCTTCCACCGGGTGCTGCCGATCCGATCTATGGCGAGAATCGTTACAGCCCGTCGTTTTATGCGACCGTATACGGCACGGCGATCTGCTTGGATGTGCTGGGTATGGCGATCGACTCCATGGATACTCCGTTGGTGCGCGACGCGATCGCGGCGCTGACGGATACTACCGGCGGCGCCAACTTGTTTGATGCGGCGTCCGGGCGGCAGCCGCTATTGGAATCGCTGCACTATCCCGATCGGCGCGTGCATTATGAAGCAGCGTTGACACTCGGCCGAGCCTTGCCGGATCAGCCCTTCCCCGGTGATCGGAGCGTTGTGCCGGCGCTGGCCTCGGCAGTACGCACCAGTGGCGCGAGTTATGCTGCGGTGATTGCCGGCGATGAAGAGGATCGCCGTGTTGCGGCCTCGCGCTTGGAGAACATGGGGTTCACGATCGTTGGTACCGGACCATCGCTTCGCGGGCTTGAAGTCGAGCTTACACAGTCGGTGGGGGTGGATCTGGTTGTGGTGAAAGTGAGCAACGCGCCAAGCGCGACGCAAACCGTGGCCGATCTTCGTGTATTCGCCAAGACCGCCGCCGCACCGGTGTTGTTGGTGTGCTCTGCTGTTGACGCAACGACACTCAGGCCGCAGTTCCGCGATGATGTTCGCAATGAGGTCTTTGTTACTCGCGGGGCTGACGATGCGTTCGCTGCTGCGGTTGACCAGCTTATGCGGCGCGCTTCCGGCGGGCGCATGACCGATGCCGAAGCCGAGGCCTATGCGATCGAAGCTTTGGCCGCGCTGCGCGACATCGCGATCTCCGGCAACTCGGTGTATGACGTCGTCAATGCGGAGACTTCTTTGTTGGAAGCGATTGACGGTCGTAGCGGCGGGACTCGGCTCCTTGTCGCTGAGATTCTTGCCTTGATCGATAGCGACCGCGCTCAGCGGAAACTCTTCGATGCAGCGCTCGCCGCCGACGGGAACGAGCAGATTGAACTCTTCGCCAGCGTCGCCGGCTCGGTCAAGCGATTCGGCGATCGGGCTGAACAGCGGCACATCGCTGCACTATTGCAAGTTGTGGCCAACTCCAGTGGCGCGACCGCAGAAGCCGCGGCTCAGGTGCATGGGGCGCTCAATCTCCCATCCGATACCGCTGTGAATCTGATCCCGCAATAAGGTTGTCGCCGCTCAGTCAACGCAGTATTCAACGCCGCTCACCTGAATGGTGTCGTTGCCCTTAGGCAGCGCGACTGCTACTGTTGGCCGACCACGCCACCCTAGCTCAGTGGTAGAGCGGAGCTTTCGTAAAGCTCAGGTCGCGAGTTCGAATCTCGCGGGTGGCTAATCCCAAAACCCCGCTGATGACTGCGTCAGTGGGGTTTTCTTATCGCGTCGCGCCTAGCGAGTGCCGAACAAATAGAGGCGCGCGCCCTATGCGCGCCCTGTTTTGCGCCCCGAATTGAATGCAAGGTGTTAACCAACAGGTCCGAGGTTCGAGTCGGCTAAATGGAGCTTTCGACGCCGTCGCGAACTTGCCGCGGCGTTTTGGTTTACAGGCTGACTCTCGGCGGGCTGGGCGGCAGTGTCGCGCAAAGCCGCGTCTCCGGTTGAGCGATTTGTTAGTCAGTATCATGGCCACCCTTGATGAGTCCCGCAATCTCTGATGCGATCTCTTCAACCGTATGCGTAGCAGTGCTACGAGCCACCTTATCTGCAAGCGATGGACTGTAGTCTTGCACTTCGTTCTTGGAGATGTTGTGCCAGATCGGCAAAAGTATCTGTTCGCCCGAAACTGACCGAGTAATGATCCCGTCAAGTTCGTAATTGGTCCATCCCTTGTCGATGAATGCGTGCGACAGGACGACTAGACCTACACGGCTTTTTGCAAGGCCACGGTCAATCTTTTGACGAAGACTATCGCCGATTCTCAGCTCGAATTCGTCGTACCAGACACGCAAATCTTCGGCCACCAGTGCGTCGGCAAGAGGTCGAACGATATCTTCTTTGTCCTCAGAAGCATGTGAAATGAAAACGTCGTATTCGCGGGTAGATGCACCTTCGAGGTTGGGGGGTTCATCTTGAAGAAGGCTTGGTACTGACGACAATGGTGCTTCTTGAAAGGGTGGCAACGCTCCTGGGAGAATGCGGACCGAAGAGCGTACCGATCCTCGCAGACCTTGCATGTCAACGACTACATGCCAACGCCCCGACCGTGGGATTTGGAGCTGGACGGGGGATCGTTTTGCCAATCCACCTTGGTAGCGATGACGGCGACCGTTCCTGTAGCTCTGGAAGTTGGAGCTATCCATAAGCCGGATGTTCGCGCCGTTACCGGAGAGTGTGATCTCCACGATCTCTCCCGCAATGCGTTGCCCAAGGTCGTGGTGTACGAACTGTGCACCTGCGATGGGAAGATCCTTCTACTGTCTAACAGTATTTAGATTGATCCGCATAACATGCGGAACGGTGGTCTCCTGTCAGCATAAAACACATCTGGATCGTCCGCCACTCCCCTCCCTAGGCAACAACCTGAACAGCTCGGTGAGCCAAACCTACGGACGCCGGGAACATTCATGATAACCAGGCAAGGTTCCCAACCGAATGAAACCTGGAAGAGTCAAATAGCGATTCCGAAGCGAACAACCTCGAAAACCAAACGGCGAGTGTGCTCCGGTTCATCGTCTTGTTAGGCGGTAATCAGGGATGTTGTGATTCATAAGTCGGGTATAAGTGATTTCCTCATTAAACTTGCAGATCGAAATCAATATGACCATATCCCGCCAGTTCGGCAATCGTGAAGGTCGTACCGTCGCGATTGTCTGGAATCTGAGCTCGCTCCCAACTATTGGGCGGCAATTGATTGAGTTTGACACGGAGATCCAACGCGGCCCGAACTGGAACAATTGATGAGAGATTGTCTCCTTCATGCTCGGCTCCAGCAAAGTCCCAGCCGCGGCAATTGACACCAACCACTTTTCCGTTGGAATCGAATACCGGGCCGCCACTGGCACCACTTTTGAGTGCGATGGTCGTTTCAAAGTACGGATACGGCATGTATGGGTGTTCGGAGTTGATCACGTTTCTAAGGAATGATCCTTCAAAAAAATCGCTGGTGACGATAGGTGTATGGTTGTCCACCGTGAAATCAAGGATTTCGTTCTCAGGATATGCGTATGTAGTCAAACGCGACCCTGGTACCGGAACCTTTGCCGTTAGGCGGACCCGCTTATTCTGGAGGGGGTTTTCCGGATACTTGTTGACGTAGTTGTCCGCCTGGCCGACTGCCAGATCCGCGGGATGAAGCAGACCCGCTCTTAGTATTCTACGCAAATGGACAGCATTGGCCTCGCCGAGGT
>CBDUST010000294.1:0-5567 GCA_965369945.1 uncultured bacterium
CCTGAGCCTGATGATCCTCAGGCGTACGAAAGCACTTTTCAACGGAGCAGGACTGGTTCGTTATCATCCCCAAACCCAACGATTCCCGTGGAGCCCCGCCGGCCACGGCGGGTCAACCGGCAACGTGCGCCCGCCGCGCCATCGACACCGCGTGGCCGCGGCGGCTAACGATCCCATCTAAAAAAAAGCGCTCTCAAGGGTTTACCTTTGAGAGCCCAAAGCGTCGGCCGATCGTGTTCACTCGTCGATGAATTCGGGCGGGACCATGAACTCGATCGGGGGCAACTCGATGCGCTGGTATGGGACCGGTCGACCTTGGAAAAAAGCGATGATGCACTCGGCAATCTTGGGAGAAGATATCCAAAGGTCATCATCATGCCCGGCTCGGCTGATGATCACGTGATGACCATTGGGGAAGCCCTCCAGGACAGCCTCGGCATTCGAGGGCGGCGTGCGCACGTCCATCTCACCACTAATGCAGAGTACGGGCATGTTGGATCGAACCGGTGCGCGGAATGACTCGCCGAGATCGGGAATGCCAAGCTCGGGGCACACATTCAGACTCAGGAAATTCATACTGTGGCCGAAGAGTGAATCGGGTATTTCGCGCTGGATGCGTGCGAATCGTCCGGGGCTGACACCCGAGGCACAGTCCATCGCCAGTGACATCGCGTTGGCACTATCGCCGAGGCCCCGGGTATCATCGACCGCTCCCTTGAGCACTTCGGTCCTGCCTGTCTGCAGAGCGAGGAAAGCTGCGGGTAGATCGGTCATCGCTTTGCGACGAAATAGCGCACCCCAAGTCACCCACTCCAAATCGAGACGTCCCATGAGCGCTGTTACCATCTGTCCTGTCTGAGGATCTTCAACTTCCACGGCGTATGGCTCGCGCTCGGCGCGCTCGAACACCTCGCGCAACAACTGGGTGAAATCGGGGATGAGTTCACCATAAATTGGGTGCTCGGCGATCTCACGTGAAAACGCCTCAATGGGCGCTTCGGCCTGACTGGGCAGCTTGTAGGTCGAATCGAGCCCCTCGACTCCGGCAAGCACCATCGAATCGATTGAATCGGGGTGGCGTTTGACGGTCGCGAGGGCCAAGTGCGTGCCGTAGCTGATGGACCAGAGGCGCAGCTTCTCGACGCCGAGCGCGACGCGGAGGTCATCCAGATCATCAGCGCTGAAATTTGTGTTAAGCGGAACGGGGTCGAATCCGTCGCGCTCGAACTGCGCCCTGGCGTTGCGTGCAGCGCGAGCGTACTGCTCCTTTAGCCACTCACGCGAAACCGCGCCCTCGTAAGGCGCGTCAACGGTGGCCTCGATGCGGACCCGAGGCTCGCTCGAGCCAGTGCCGCGCTGATCCCAGGCGATGACATCGCCAAGCTCGCGCAGCTTCATGAACAGCTCGAAGCGCCGCCCGCGTGCTGCCCCGATTCCCGAGCCGCCTGGTCCACCAGCGAGGTAGACCAAGGGCGGACCAGGTTCGTTGGTCGTCGCTGGGAAGCGAACAAACTTCAGCTCGATGGTCTCGGAATCGGCGCGATCTCGGTCATAGGGAACGACGAGAGTTCCGATCTCGGCCTTTGTCGTTACACCGCCGCGGGAACTGAAGGTGTAGGGTTCGAGTGTGAGCTGGCTCTGAGGGGGACCGGCATGCGCATCCATCGCCACGACGACAAATGCGGGGGCAAGGGGGATCAGGGTCCATCCGCAGCGATAGCATCGGGTCATACGAGATCTCCTTCGCCAAGTTTCTTGGTCAGAACCAAGAGGGGATTTCGCAGGGAGGGCTCGAATATGCAAATCGTCCACCCACACCGCGTGGCCGCGGCCGCTAAACCGCATCGCCGCAATCCCCGTGAAGTCCCGCCGGTCACGGCGGGTGAACCGGCAACGGACGCCCGCCGCGGCACCTATCGCCGCGTAGCCGCGGCGGCTAAACAGTCTGATATGATCACGCCGATGGTTCGGGCATATCACACGATATTCGGGGCGTACGGATTCTGGCTGCCCAACGATCCGCGCGGATCATGGTCGACGCACGTTTGGGCCAAGCACCTCCAGCAGTTCGGAACTGCCACCAAAGTCACCACCAGTCGTTCGCTTGCAAACGCTCCGCACGATCCGAAGTCCCGACGCGAAGCGAAACGATCACTGAAGTACCCAGCTGTTCGTTTTGACGACACGCAGATCGCCGCGATCGGGGACGGTTTCCTTGCGACCGTCGAGCAACTGTCATTGAGTATCTTCGCATGCGCGATCATGCCCGACCACGTTCATCTGGTGATCGATCGACACAACGAATCAATCGAATTCATCGCGGGATTTCTCAAGCGTTCCGCCAGTCGAGCGCTTTCCCGGGCCGGTTGCCATCCGCTCGCTGCACATACAAAGCTCAACGGCCGGGTTCCGTCGCCGTGGGTGGAAGGCGGATGGAATGTATTTCTCAATGAGGACGATGAAATCGGTCATCGCATTGGGTACACGAACGACAACCCGGTCAAAGCCGGTTTGCCGCCTCAGCAGTGGCCGTTTGTCGTTCGGTTTGTTCCGATCACCAATTACCCCGTTTAGCCCCGCCGGCCACGGCGGGTCAAACGTCAACGTGCGCCCGCCGCGCCACCAACACCGCGTGGCTGCGGCGGCTAAACCGCAAGCGCAGCGCCCACGATGTCGAAGATCCCGATTCCATCGGGGCCACGATGCCATCTTCCAACGAAAAAGGGCTCCCAAAGGTTTACTTTCCGGGGGCCAAAGCGTCGGCTTGAGACCATCCTTTCCCGCATGGCAGTATCACAGGCGAACCTCGCAGCCGTGCAGCAGACCCGCCGAGATTCGCTTCACGAACCGATCCCAGGAATCGACGCGATACCCGGGCGCCGGGCGACTGCGGTGCTCTACCGATTCGTAAATGAAACCTGCACATTCGCGGCAGACAAATCCATCCGTAAACCAACGATACAACTCATTCGTTGATCCCTCGGTGCCTGGATGTCGAAGATCCGCCGAGGCGAGCCCGGATGCCATCTTCAACGTCCAGATCGGTTGCGGCCAATACAAGTTCTTCATCCACTTGGCGCACTTTGGGCATCGCATGAATGCCATCACCGTTGTTCGCAGATAACGGTGTGTTCGCAACAAGGACTGCTGGAAATCTTGTGGAATTCGCTGCGCGATGTGTTGGCGGATCGTCCCCCATGGGCCAGCGTAGATATCACCAGTCGGGTCGATCGGCGAGCGCGTCCAGACGCGCTTCACGGAGCAACGGTTTACCTTGCCGCCTCGCTTGGGATAAACGTCCATGACGATCCTTCCCTTCTTGGCCCAATTATGAATCGAGCTTCGGTTCACGCCAAAGCGCAGTGCGGCGGCATTGATCGTCACGCCCGGCCAGGGGATTGTGATCGGTACGCAAAGTGAATGTATGAGTTCGCCCGTTAGGGTGATTCTCGATACAGCACAATCCGGCCCCTCATCATCGAATTGTTCATAATCCAGGACCTTGCCGATCGGAAGACGCTGGTCATGCGCACGCAGAACGAGCGACCAGCTGCGCAGCGGGCGCTGATACGTCGGCCCGAGGTATCGCTGTAGGCGGCGCTGGGCTTCATCGTCGCCAATTGAGGCACGATGCCACGCGTCTTCCAATGCTCGATCAATGTCGTCCATCTATAAAGGGGTGCGCGGTGCGGCAGGCGCGCGCCAGCAATGCCGTTTTTTGGCTTTGCGCAAACAATTCTCAAAAAAACGCGGCGGTTCAACATCGACATTAGCGCAAAGCCCCGCAAAGCCCCGCAAAGCCCCGTTTAGCCCCGCCGGCCACGGCGGGTTGACCGGCAACGTGCGCCCGCCGCGCCATCAAGACCGTATGGCAGTATCATCGGCGGCCGGGGCGTTCTCGCATGCCAATCCGTGCCGGCGCTGCCCGCTTCAGCGGGCCGCCTCCAAAACCATACCCACATGCCTCCGCACTACGCTGCGCTCTGTCCGCGTAGATCGATCACCGGCAAAAAGACCGGGTCCTTGAAAATAATCCTCTCATAGTTCTCTTCAGCCTCGGCGGTATCTTCCGCCTGGCAGTGCGCGATCGCAACCTGCCAGTCGATGTACGGCAGGAACTTCTCGACGAAACGAAGCAAGAGTCTGGCTACGCCAGGCGTAACCTCTGCTTGCTTTTTCAAGACTTCGATGATGCCGCGCCCAAAGTCCTCAGCTGTTCGTTGATAAAGCGGCGGCAAGGGCATCGACACCGTTGATTCGAGCGTTGCAATCAACGACCAATACGTGTGCAGCCACGTTCCCACGAGCACCGAAAGCGATGTCGTATCGATTCGGCAAACATCGTAACACCCCGAATAGACCGCTTCGTTGTCAATCAAGTCCCTCGGCCAATCATCCAGCCGTGATGATCGTGCCGGTACCCCTCTTGTCCCCTCTCCACTTTCCGGGGGTGGGAGAGGGCTAGCGTGAGGGTCTTCTTGACGCGCAAACTCGCGTCTGCCAACGACTTGTCTCCCCCTCCCATTTCCTACTGACTGCTGAGAGCTGATCGCTGCTTGCTGTCTTGATCCTATAGTGGTCATGGCTCAACTCCTAGAGGTTGGGTCCACGCCCCCGGCTGTTTCCGCAGCGCGGGGGCAATTTGAATGAATGGCACAGTGCCAAGGTCAATGTACTGCCCAGGGTATTGCGTGTCAAGTCGCTGGTCAGAATTTTTATGGGCAGTACACTTTGTCCATGGCGAAGAAGAAGGACCATTACCGAAATCTGGATCATCCGCTGCAGATTCGCATCACGAAGGAGCAGTTGGATCTCTTTCGGAAGGCCGCGAAGGCTGAGGGGCGACCTCTAAGCAACTGGGCACGCTACCACCTGGAAAAGATCGCAAATCGTGTTTTGAAGAAGTAGGGAGAAAGCGACTCCCGTCCCCATTTCTTGCCCGACTTTCCCGCATCGCAGTATCACCGGCCGCCCTTTGCCCCCTGCGCAGGCGTCACCTGGTTAGGGGACACACATACGCCGTCTACAATCCGATGGGCTTGAAGGTACAATGCCGACAAGCTGGGGGCGGTCCCCGGCCCGCCGGCCGCCGCAATAATCGGCACGTCGTTTGCGTTTTCGATTGCGCGTAGCGATATCCCCGCTACGCAGAATTCCGCAGAGCATGGCCCACCATCCATGCTTAACGGAATTCTATACGAACAACTGTTAGATGGCCCAGACCGCAGCAATGATGGTACAGCTTACTACCCGCCACTCAGAAGATTTCGACATTCACACCGAAACCGTCGATCCAGCGTTGTCGTCTTATGCGCAAACGGTCCGCGATTATGCTTCTAGAGTCACCGCGTTCTACTCCCAACTCGGAGTTCGCTCCGCGATATGGACAGTGCATGCTTCGGAGCGTCCAGAATCCCTTGAAATAATAAAACCGGTAGAGTTTCTCTTGGAACTCGCGGAAGACCGGATTGTCGCATACGTTGATGAATCAACGTGGTCGGATTATCTCTATGACAAACGCGGATCGTTTGATTATTCCACAACACCAATGCGATACAAGATGACAA
>CBDUST010000295.1:0-5523 GCA_965369945.1 uncultured bacterium
AGCGCAGTGCAAACGCCCACGAACCTGGATTCGTGGGCCTTGAGTTTGAGGTGAGATCGCAGACCGCTGAAGTGGGCTGCGCAGATCACTTGATATTGATCGTAGCGCCGGCCTCTTCGAGCTTGATTTTGAGGGCGTCGGCGTCCTCCTTGGAGATCTTCTCTTTGACGGGTCCGGGTGCGGCGTCTACAACGGCCTTGGCCTCCTTCAGACCGAGGGCGGTCGCTTCGCGTACAGCCTTGATGACCTGGATCTTCTTCTCGCCGATTGCTTCCAGGATCACGTCGAACTCGACCTGTTCTTCTTCTTCGGCTGCCTCACCGCCGCCCGGACCGGCCATGACGACGGCGCCACCGGCCGCGGGTTCGATGTCGTATGTGTCCTTCATATAGTCCGCCAAATCGACGGCTTCTTTGAGGGTAAGCCCGGCGATCTCGTCGCCCATCTTGCTGATTTTCTTCTCGAATGTTTTGGTTGCTTCTTCAGACATGAGTATCTAGCTCCACGGTCAAGTTTCATCATCCGAGAGGCGCTGCCCTTTGCAGCGTTTAACCCCTGGTTGTGGGGCCAGTCGGACGAAGTAAATCTGTTTTCAATATAGTTCGTTAGAGAAATCGGGGTCAGGCCGAGTTGATCAACCGGCCTTTGCGATCGTCTCTCCATCTTCGAGTTTGTTCTGTATCTCCTTGACGATGCTGAGGATGGTCGATCCCGGGCTGAGTGCGGCCCCCACAACGTTGCCGGCGGGAGCGAGCACAAGCTGCACGATACGGCCTTGAGCTTCATCCTTCGTCGGGAACTGACTGAGCTTCTTGACACCGGCTTCGCCGTCGAAGTATTCGCCGTCCAGTACCGCCGCTTTGAGTTGTAGATGTTCGACCTTCTTGGCCCACGCGACCAGCTCTCGCGCGACGTCCACGACGGACTGCCCGCCATAGGCCAGCGCAGACGGTCCCTGAAGCGCCGGGCGCAGGAATTCAAGAGCGGTTCCAGCGAAGGCCTTGCGCGCCAGCGTATTCTTGACGATCGTGACGCGAATGTCCTTTGCCCCCAAATCCAAACGCATGGCGTTGTTCTGGTTGGCGTCCATCCCTCGGATTTCGATCACCAGCGCGCTGTCGATATCGCCGAAGCGCTTCTTGTAGTCGGCGATCATCATTTCCTTGACCGGTTTGCTCATCGTGATGCTCCCGTCTTACCGCTCGTTGGCACGTTCAAAGCCGAATTTGCACGCCCGGCGTCATGGTCCCGCTGATAACGCATTTCTTGATGTACTGTCCTTTGGAAGAGGCCGGCTTCATCTTTTCGATCGTGTTGAGGAAGAACTCAAGATTCTCGATGATGTCCTCTTCGGAGAAACTCGTCTTACCAACGACGCAGTGAACGTTGCCGCCCGTGTCGTTTCTGAATTCGATCTTGCCCGCTGAATACTCCTTCACGGCGGTGGTCACGTCGGGGGTGACGGTGCCTGCCTTCGGTGAAGGCATCAGACCCTTGGGGCCCAGTGTACGGCCGAGCTTGCTGACCACGCGCATCATGTCCGGTGAGGCCACCGCGACATCGAATTCCATCCATCCGCCTTCGATTTTCTCCACGAGCTCAGGTCCACCTGCCTCGATGGCTCCCGCCGCCTTTGCCGCATCGACAGAATCTTCCGAGCAAAAGCAAATCACGCGCGCCGTCTTACCAACACCCTTGGGCATCGAGATCGAACTACGGATTTGTTGGTCGGCTTGCCGCGGGTCGATTCCTAGATGAACCGAAACCTCTACCGATTGGTCGAACTTCGGTCCCTTGAAGGATTTGATCGCCTTGACAGCGTCGGCGATCGGCTGCGGCCCCTGATACTTGGCGGCGATCTGAGCGTTGGCGGCGCTTCGTTTGCCTGAAGTTGACATCGGTTCAGCCCTCCACCTCAACGCCCATCGAACGGGCGGTGCCTTCGATAACCCGCATTGCCGACTCTATACTGCCCGCATTGAGATCCTCGATTTTTTCCTGAGCGATCGTTCGGACCTGATCCTTGGTGATGCTGCCGACCTTGTTGGTATTCGGCTCACCTGATCCCTTCTCGATTCCGGCGGCGTTCTTGATCAACACGGCTGCGGGTGAGGATTTGATCTCGATGTCAAACGACCGATCGTGGTAGACCGTGATCAGACATCCGACGACCTTGCCACCCAAGTCTTTGGTGCGTTCGTTGAACAATTGGATGAACTGCCCGGGATTGACGCCGGCAGCGCCGAGGGCGGGTCCCAAGGGCGGGGCCGGGGTGGCCTGTCCTCCGGGTGCGACGATCTTGAGTTGCTTTTCAACGCGCTTGGCCATGAGAATCTCCTACCTCCCACCACGCCCCGAGTCGTCTCGGTGGTTCCGCTCGCCAGAAGGCCAGGTTCCCGCGTCCGGGGGCGGGGGTGGGCGGCGACGCAGTGGTGCATGCGGTGTTGGATTTCGAGCCGGGCAGTATAGCTGGAAATAGAATCGGGGCAAGGCACGACGTGTAAAGCCGCGAGCAGCAGCTCGCGGTAACGATGCTTGTGGCTTTGATGGGTAGCGCAACGGCGTTTGCGATTGCGCGGTGGATCGGTCTGTGCAATTCGGCCGAGACCGCTCGCGGGGACGCGGCGGCTCGCTCCTGATTCCTGGATGCCTTCCTCCTAATGCCTAGTGCCCAGTGCCTTCTTCTTCTTACGGACACGCTCCCCAGTTGGCGAGGAGGGCGATGAGGTTGGAGGTTACGACCTTGTTGCCGCTGTCGAAGGGCGCATCGGACCTGTCGTAGTTGCTAGCCGGATATCGTCCAGAAGACATGGTCAACGCAATCCAGCCATGGGAAAAGGAATATAAAGCCCACAACGCGAACTTCGTATCGAGTCATCACTTCGCCAGTGACGGGCTCTACATGATTTGTCGGTATGCCGGCGAATGTCCTGACCGTATCGGCGTTGAGCGATTGCGTGTCCGTGCCAACAACATCCCACGAATTCGTGTTGTAGTTCCAGAATGAGATTGTGAGTTCCAAACCGACGGTGTTCGCCGACGATTCGATCGTCACGTCGAGCGAAGCTGGCGAATCGTTTGGCAAAAATCCAAAGAAATCCAGCGTGATCGGAGCTTCGGTTGGATTGAGTACGATGCCCGGGTTGTAGCACAGCTTGTCGTCATCCGAGTCCAGAAGGCTGTTCAGGTCACCGGAATCGTAGAAACCGCGGAACGTGCTGAAGTCGCCGAGGATTCCCTGGCAGGCGTCGCCGATGCCGTCCTCATCGGAATCCTCTTGGTTGGGATTGAACGTGCCGGGACAGTTGTCGCACGTGTCAGCAATGCCATCGCTATCCGCATCGGGTCCGTCCAAGGCATAGAAATACGCTGACCCTGAGCCGGTGCCGTCATCATCATCGCCTTCAGAACCGACGATGACCGACGTGCCGGAGACGGCGACCGCCGAGCCGTATAGATCGCGAACATCGGCATCGCTCTGCGTGAGCTTTTGTTGCAATGACCATCCGATCGCTTCGGGGCTACCGAAGTGGAATAAGTAGGCCGCGCCTGAATCACAATCAGGATCTTCCGGGCATAGATCATCGTTCCATCGAGAACCAACAAGTGCGTAGTCACCATCAATGGAAACGGATCTGCCGAACTGATCACCCAGTGCCATGTCGGGCGCTTCGAGCTTTTGTTCTTGGACCCATAGCTTCCCGTCAAAGCGGAAGACATAGGCCGATCCAGAATCGCACGAAATGTTCTCAGGGCAGGCTGTGTCATCCCGGCCGGCGCCGATGAGGGCGAGATCGCCGTTGATCGAGACTCCCCATCCGAACTCATCGCTCACCTGAGCATCCGAGGCGGTGAGCTTCTGCAACTCGTTCCAATTGTCACCGTCAAATTGGAAGATGTAGGCGGAGCCGGAGTTGGAGCCATCGTCATTGTTTCTGGGCGCCCCGACAAGGATCGTGTTGCCACTAATGGAGACGGTTAGACCGAACGCATCGCCGAAATCCGGGTCGGAGGCCATCAACTTTTGATCGAGTTCCCAAGTTTCGCCGGTGAATCGATAGACGTACGCTGCCCCGGCGTTGCAGTCGGGGCCTCCGCCGCACGCCTCATCCTGCCAGGGAGCGCCGATGACAATGACATCTCCGCTGACCGAGACGGAAATGCCGTACTGATCTATCGCTTCATCATCGAAGGCAATGAGCTTCTGTTTTTCGATCCATGAACCATTCTCAAACCGGAAGACATACGCGGATCCAGAGTCGCAAAAGATGTTGTCGGGTGGTGGACAAGCGTCATCGTTCATCGGTGAGCCGACCACGGCGACGTCGCCGCTGATGGCCACGGTATGTCCGAACCGATCCTGTGAGTTGGCATCGGATGGTGTGATCGCTTGCTCCTCGATCCACGACCCGTCAATGAATCGAAACAGATAGGCGGACCCCCAGGCGAATTCGAATGGGCCATCGTTATTCCACGCCCCGATGATTGCGGCATCCCCGCTGATCGACACGGAGTTTCCAAACAGATCAAGCAGGGCCGCGTCTGACGCGGTCAGCTTCTGCATCTCGCATGGAGCGACCTGACCGTGGGTGAAGGTAGCCAGGGCGATGGGGGTCATGAGAACAACGCCGAACTGGTGCAATCGATACATCTTAGATTCTCCGGTCTTCGGACCAACGGGGAATGGGCGTCGCTTCATAAGATGTTCTACGGTAGGTATCTAGGCATCGTTTCATAGAAAATCCGGCCAAACGGTCCATTGCCACGGCCATGACCGATCAGCCGAGGTAGGAAACTCGATGCGACGAGCGGTAGCGGCAGATCGCAGCCGCCCCGGGCGATCACGCCGACAGCGGCGACTGATTGTGGTTGGGCGAATCCGCGGGTTACTCCCGATGAAATCGGGACGGCTATCTGGATGCTATGATGCCTTGATGCCATCTTTACGGACACGGCCCCCAGTTGGCGAGGAGGGCGAGAATATCACTTGCGCCGACGAATCCGTTGTCGTCGAAATCGGCGGGACAGCCTCTGCAAGGCCCCCAACTTGCCAGCAGTGCCAGCACATCGGAGGCGCCGACGGAACCGTCATCATCTAGGTCGGCAGGGCATGGAAGGTTGGGTCCGGGCCCGATCGCGTACAAGAAGCCCTGGAAGGGGTGGTCAGTGGTGAAGTAGACCGTGCCGTCAACGTCGATGGCGAACTGTGTGCGACTCACACTGCCGACGGCGTCGAAGATCCACCGCAACTCACCATCGGGGCGATATGCGTACACCGAGTTGCCACCGCTACCCACGTACACGGTGCCTCGACCGTCCACGACGGGCCGCCCGAGCCAGGATGCGGCGGGATGCACCCACTGAACGACACCATCCGCGCTCACCGCGTGCAGTCCAAAGAGGCCCGTTGCGTAAATGGTGCCGTCGGCGCCGATACAAGGTAAGCCGTCCGCTTGAATAACATTTAAAACCGGGGACAGTCACCTATTTCTTGGCCCTTGGCGGCGGATCGGGTAGGGTTTC
>CBDUST010000296.1:0-5500 GCA_965369945.1 uncultured bacterium
GAGGAACCCGTGCTCGTCTCCTCCGCGCTCAACGATGATATCATCAGTTGGGTCGATGCAACCGTTGAAGTGACGCCAATCGACCAAATCGCGAGCGCAGATTCTACGCTCAGTCGAATCATGTCAGGCCGGCATCGCCTTTGGTTCCTCACGGTGGGCGTCGTGAGCGCGTTCGTAGGGTTGCTGCTGGATCCGAGCCTGACTCGAGTGAGGAAGAAGATCGTTCTTGGTGGACCCAGTGCTGCGTATCGAACTCTGGTTTGCAGGATCGGGCGAACGACGCTGGATGACCTCGTTGCGCGCATCGAACTTCTCCGCACTGGTTGGCAAATCGATCTGACACTAGCCGGACGACACCCTTTGGTTGGGGGAGTTGTTCGACCGAAGCGGGGTTGGCGGGAGGTTGCTGCCTTGACCCAAGGGGCACAAGCCTAGCCCGTCTGATTCACCAACTGCTGCGTCATTCAAGCTGCAAGTCGTATTCGAGACCGGGTATGATGAGCGACGGTCGTACGAGGGATCCGGATCGTAACCAGGATCGACGGCCAAATGCGCCGCGCGGAGGGCGGCCCAGTTCAAACGAACGGCGGCAGTCGATGGCTCGCGAGTCTCATGAACTTTCGGACGCAACACTGCGGTTGATCCTGGCGCCGGGGCTTGGCCCAATCACGCTGAAGAAGCTCGAACAACAGTTCGGCTCGCATGATCGGGCCGCTTCTGCCACGGTGCGCGAGTTGATGCAGGTTGATGGGATCGGGCACACGACGGCAAGTTCCATTCGCCGCGCGATCGATCTAGCACAGCCAGCGCAAGAACGGGAGGAGATGGCCAAGACGAACGTTCGGCTCATCCTTGTCGGCGATGAGGACTATCCTGTTCTGCTTTCGGCTATTCCCGGTCCCCCGATGGCACTGTGGATTCGCGGCGAGCTCACCGACACCGATCGCCTCGCTGTGGCTATCGTCGGTTCGAGGCGTTGCACGGCGTACGGTCGAGAACAGGCGGGCAGGTTCGCATCATTGTTAGCACAGTGCGGCTTGACCATCGTCTCGGGGGGGGCGTTGGGAATTGACGGCGAGGCACATCGCGGCGCGCTACGGGTGGGCGGCCGAACGATCGCCGTCATGGGCTGTGGGTTGGCGAGATCCTATCCACCTCAACATGCTGAGCTGTTCGATCGGATCGTGTCCGAAGGCGGTGCGCTTCTGAGTGAGTATCCGATGCAGGCCGAACCGAAGGGGGATCATTTCCCACATCGAAACCGCGTTATCTCGGGCCTGAGTCTCGGCGTGCTGGTGATCGAAGCCGCTCGTCGTAGTGGAGCGCTAATCACCGCCCGAAAAGCGGCTGATGAGCAGGGCCGGGAAGCGATGGCCGTGCCCGGTCGAATCGATTCACCCGCCTCGGCCGGCTGTCTTCGGGCTATCCAGGAAGGATGGGCGGCGCTGGTCACTACACATGCAGACGTCTTGAACCAGCTCGATGCGTCAAGCCATCTTGTGCGCGGTGCCCTTGAAGCAGCAGGGCATGAGTCCGCGACTTCCCGAACTACGCTGTTTGATACAAATCTCACCACAGGTCAACAATCGATCGTTGATGCGCTGCGAGAAGCTGATGGCGATATGATCGTTGAGCATCTGGCCGCGAAAACACAGTTGCCACTGAGTCAGGTCCAAGCTGATCTGACGCTCCTACAGATACGTGGCAACGTGCATCGAGACCACCAAGGTATACGTCTAAAGCGGTGAATAGAACCGGTCGGTCTTACTTCGTTGGGGGCGTGGTGTAAATGAGCCCGTGCTCGAGATAGAACTTGAGCAGCGTGATCGCTTCGCCCCAGCCAGCGGCGCATTCCAGCGCCATCGCTCGACCCTTTGAATCGTTGGTGTAGCCCTGTTCGGTCAAGCGAAGGACGGTGCCGCCTGACTGCTCACTGAGGACCATGCTGATGCGAGTTGGCTTGTCGCCACCCCATTCCAAGACAAATCGTTCGGGTCTGCTCGCTTCGATGACGGTGCCCGGAACCTCCAACGCATACTTGTCAGGCCCCCAATCGTTCCATCGCCATATGAAGGCGCCGCCGGGTTTCGGATCGAGCGTGCTACGGTGCGTGAAGAATGCGTTCCACACTTCAGCAGAAGTAATAGCGTCGAACACTTCTTCGGGCGTCCGCTGAATGAACGTCGCCTGCTTGATCTTCTCTTGGAGTTGTTCAGTCACTGGGGCCAATCCCGCGTGAGCGGAAGTCGAATGACAAAACGTGCATGGCTGCCGAGGCGTGTATTCCGACGTTTCGTAAGCCGTTCAATACCGCCGCAGAACTCCAATGACCACTCCCTGCACTTTGCATTCCTTCACGCGAATGGCCTCGAACTCAGGATTAGCCGGCTGAAGGCGAATGTGATCGCGCTCCTTGAAAAAGCGCTTGAGCGTCGTCTCACCGTTGGGAAGCAGGGCGACGACGCGCTCACCGTTGCGAGCAGTTTCTCGCCGTTCGACGATCACGTAATCGCCATCGAAGATTCCTTCGTCCTTCATGGAATCCCCGTCCACCTGCAGCGCAAAGGTGCCGGCCTTTTGACCGAGGCGGGGACCGAATATCTCCTCGAGATCGAGTTGATCGGTCTGAGGGAACTTCTCGATCGGATAGCCGGCGGCAATCTTGCCCACGAGCGGAAAACGCAGCGGATGCGCTTCGTCGGGAACTGGTGCGTCGTTACAGATGGACAAAGAGCGAGCCTTGTTTGGTTCTCGCCGCAGCGCGCCTTTTTTTATCAGCGCCTCGACGTGCTCGAAAACGGTCACTTTGCTGACGCCGAGTTCTTTGGCGAGCTCCTGCATCGTTGGCGAATAACCGTTGGCAACTCGGTAACCCCGGATCAGTTGGACGATCCTGAGCTGCTTGGGAGTGAGGTTCATCGGAGTACTCCTGTAAGCCTAAGGTGCGGCTTGGCCGCACGACATCGAAGAGGCGAGGGTGTGCCGCGCCGTCAAGACAAGCGAAGGCCGGTCGAGGCCGGAGCTGGTCAAGGAGACGGTGCACTTGGTCGAGGACCGTCAGTTGGCCACACAACCAGGATCGTGCCGCAGCGTGCAAGCCACCGGACGCCGGGCAGGACACGACCGGTTCGATCGCTGAGCCGGTTGTCGACGCTAGAGCCTCCAGGCTGAGTTGGACTCGGTCAATTCCGAGGAGCCGATCCAACAGTGTCCGCGGTCCAGCAGTTGCGGCGAGAGGATGGGGCGTGGGACGGTTCACCCTCTGCCGACGTCGGGCGATGTATTGATCCGCATGGTTGTAGCCGGTGCGGGGCTGCCCCTTCGCTTCCTGGTCATGCTGGGACGATCCGTCACCATCCACAGCGAGGAGCCGTGAGCCTTGCGGCACATAACGGGTCGTGTAAACCCCGCCTGGGCCAGTCGTTATGAGAGGAAAGGACATTCACTGCTCCGTCATCGTCGCCGCTGACAAGGGTCTCGCCGGGCTGAATTCCGCTCGATTCTCAAGGCCCACTCGACCATACCTCTTGCGTCGCTCCACTTTGGACACGAGAATGTTCGGCATACGTTACCCCAACAACAACCGTAAGGCAAGCACCCATCCACACCTAATTTGCATCTACGGCAGCCCCCTGGATCAACCGCCAGAGTCGCGGATTGGGGGGCGTCGGCGCGGTTCGGCCCGCGAAGCCGGGCCGCCCGAACCTGACGCCATACCGCCTCGCTTACGGCTTCAACAAGGGCCTAGAGGGCTGTTTTATTTTAGGATAACGGGGTCGTTTTCTGGTAGGCAACGATCGTTGGCCACGCTAGTTTGCCGTTCAGTTTGGCACCCCAATGGTGCGAGAATCTAAGCGCTGTACAGAGAGAGAGCCTATCAAGGGCTCTTTTTTGTTGGTCGGACGTCTCGGCCGAGAGCCCCCCGGTCCTGTTCTTTCTTAGGAGGAAAAGGTATGAAACGAAGAACAATCTTGTTTGCGACGCTTCTTGCGGCCTATCCCGTAGCGTCAGCCTTGGGCGGCGGGCTCTTCTGGACGCTCAGTCAGGAGGAGTTCCACCTGTTCATGGAGGGGAAGAAGGTGCTCAAGGGAATAGAGGACTTCGAGGAAAGCAATGTGGGCTTCGGTCAACTCGCAGCGCTCACGGACCCGCTCGTGTTCGGCGTGCCCAACCTTGACGCGTTCGGCTTGGGCTTCCCCGTCGGGCTAACGGAGGAGAATCTCATCCTCCAGTCCAACATCAATGAGCAAGGACTGTTCGTCCAGCCCGGTAGCGGTATGGTGGCGCTGGGCCAGGGTTTTATTGATGGTCAAAACATTCCCAACAGCGTGGTGGTCGGAGCTGACTCTTTCGCCGAGAGCCTGGACATTATCTTTGATCCCCTTCACAACCACACTGGTGTGGGCTTCAACTTTCTAGACCCGGTCGGCGGCATCGCCGTCATTACCGTGTTCGACAAGAATGATGAGGTAGTCTTTAAGGAAGTATTTGCGGCCGGTGGTGAGAAGATGTTCTTCGGCATCTGGCTTCCGGAGACAATCGGCCGAATCAACGTCGGTGGTCCGGGCGGCGAACTTGTTGACAACATCGAGATGTGGGTCCCCGCCCCCGGCGCCCTTGCCCTGCTGGGCATCGCCGGATTGCTGGGCACGCGACGCCGCCGTCGCCAGTAATTCCCTACGTCGATGAGAATGTAACGCGATCCGGGCCGTCGACACGGGCGGCCCTTTTTCGTGCGCTTGCGGTTTCGTGACAGTTCACGCAGAACCGTGCATGTGCGCCAGCCGTCGGCAGGGCAGCCCCCAAAGTCGCAGCTTAGCGCCTGAACCTAACGGCATACGCTGCGCCAGGGTCCAAACCAGGACATGAGGACAGTTCTTTGCCCGAGACCTTTCTTGTTGACAACGATCTCTGGCTCCACTAGCTCCCGTCTGACGAATAGTGGGACGGGCATCCTGCCCGTCTGTATGAGTGAAGACGACGGGCTGGAAGCCCGTTCCACTAAGAATGAAGAGCACTCTTTTGATCCATCAAACCAAACCTAGTTCCCCATTCCGTCTGGTGCGCCCCCAACGTGGCTAAAATTTGGGTGCCGTGAAGAGAGGTAGCTTTGTTTGCGGTGCTTCTTGCGGCCTACCTCTGAGAGAGAGTCCAAGGTCCGACGGCAATTGTCATTTCGCGGGCGTGAACCTTTGGCGTCTGGCCGAAAGGCCGGTTGCCGGATTTTTATGTACGGCCCGGTTGTATCCGGGCCGGAGTGGAATCTCGTAAAGGAACAAGGAGTCTCGTTATGGTAACTCGTCGCTTACTTTCTTTGACGGCCGGGTGCGCATTGTTTGCGGCATCCGGCGCCTGGGCACAGGAGGTCGTTTGGGATTCGCCGGTGAATCCCGACCTGCCCTCTTTCATTGACCAGGAATTTGGTGATTTCCCGGACTTCAGCAGCTATCTCGTACATCACATCGTCATCGAGCGGAAGACGGCGATCTTCGACATCACC
>CBDUST010000297.1:0-5456 GCA_965369945.1 uncultured bacterium
ACAACGAAGGTGTCAAGGGACTCGCCGTCGAGTCGACGGGGGTGAGACAATTCGAGGAGCCGGTTGGACCTCCGGCGGCATAGAATGTCGCGACAACCAAACGAGCGTCAAGGATCGACGCAACGGGCCGATTGCCAGGGAGGGCAGCGTATGGCCGTCAAGACCTATCAGGCTTACACCATGAACGAAGCGCTGGCTGCCGCTAAGCGCGATCTGGGTTCTGATGCGGTCATTCTTGAAACCAGGTCGTTCAAGCGCGGCGGCTTCCTCGGTCTGGCAAAAAAAACAATCTTCGAACTAACAGCCGCGGAAGCCGATCGCGCCCAACTGTCGTTTGCGGAGGATGGCCCGCGCGCACTTCGACCGATCAAGCGGGCTGCGCAGCAGGCCTATGCGCAATCCGGACGACTCGCATCTTCCGCCGAGAAGGCTAAGCCACAATCCAAGCACGATTCTCAACTCCGCACTCGTCGACTCGCGCAAGCGATGGTTGAAGCGCACGATCGTCGGCTCAATCAAGAATCAGAAACACCGGCTCCGGCGATCGCGCATGACTCCAAGATGCCAACCGCGAAAGACTCGGTGATGAGTGGCATTGATCGACCGGGCGCAAGCGATCGGCCCAAGCCGGTCGTTACGTCGATCAGGGGTGCGTCGATGGAAACGGTAGCGGTCCCGGTCGGCGCAGCAGGTGTCATCGCCGAACGTGAGGATCCGGACGCAAAGGCCGAGCAGTCGCCGGCGCTCTTGCGCCCCGTTAAACCAGTAGCCCGCCGGTTCATCTTGACGCCGACGCCGACGGCTCGACCGTCAAGGGCCGGGGCGATTTCAGTAGACGGCTTGAGCCATCGCCCCGATCGGGATCATCGACACACGCCCCGATTGTTTGACGAGCAATCCGCTGGCCATCGAAACATTGCTGCGCTTGGAACCGAGTCCGGATCGGACTTGACCTCGACACAGGGCGAGTTGGCAGCCATCAAGCAAATGGTCGGACAGGTACTGCAGCACCAGATTCGGTCACCGGGAAGGCCGATCCCCAGCATGCCCGCCAAGCTTTTTGACATGTATCTCGCGTTGCTGAGCCAGGATCTATCTGAGGAGATTGCCGACCAGATTGTTGAAGAGGTTCGCCACGAGTTGAACACGGCTGAGTTGGACGATGAAGCGCTGGTGCATAGCGCGGTGCTGCGCCAACTCGCTGCGTTCGTCCCCACTGCCGACACAGCCGTTGCACCGGTGAGTCCGGACGGCCGACCTTTGACGATCGCGCTGATCGGACCGACCGGTGTAGGTAAGACGACAACCTTGGCAAAGCTCGCCGCGTCTTTCAAACTGCGACACCGCCGCCGAGTGGGCATGATCACGTGTGATACTTATCGCATCGCCGCAGTCGATCAGCTTCGAACGTATGCCAACATCATTGGACTGCCTTTGGAGGTCGCACTGACGCCGACTGAAATGAAGCAGGCGGTTCATTCTCTTCGCGACTGCGACGTGATCCTGATCGATACAGCCGGTCGTGGTCAAAGGGACTCCGGCAAACTCGAGGAGTTGAAATGTTGCTTGGCTGCGGCCGATCCGCACGAAGTTCACCTGGTGCTCGCCAGCACGGCCAGTGAGAAGGTGCTGCTGCAGGAGGCGGAAGCCTTCGCCGAGGTCGGTGCAGACAAAGTGGTTCTGACCAAACTTGACGAGGCGGTGAGCTTCGGATTGCTGATCAACGTCATCCAGAAGGTGGGCCAGCAACTGAGTTTCATCACGACCGGACAGGAAGTTCCGGACCACATCGAAGTGGGGCGTCCTGAGCGATTGGCGGAGCTGGTGCTGGGAGCAGAGATTCACGGATGAGCGATCAAGCGACGCAGCTTCGGAAGCTGGTGCAAGGCTGCGCGGCCGCGAGACCGCCGACGGCTTCGATTCACGTGCCGCCAAGTGTGCGAAGCGGTGTAGTGAGTTACCGACCGCAGTCGGGCTGCCACACCAACGGACACCGTGTCAACCCGCGGCGCGTTGGACTGGCCCGAGCCATCGCCATTACCTCAGGCAAAGGGGGCGTGGGCAAAACGAATCTCGCGGTAAACCTTGCCGTCTGCTTGGCTGGGCTTGGCAAGAAGGTGTGCTTGCTGGACGCCGATCTTGGGTTGGCGAACGCTGACGTCCTGTGCAACCTCAGCCCCAGGGTCACGTTGGAGCATGTGGTCAGCGGACGCTGCCGGCTGGCCGAAGCGATGCTCCTGGCACCGGGGGGATTTCGTTTAATCCCAGGTGCGTCCGGCGTAGCCCGTCTGGCTGATTTGGATAGTGAGCACCGGTTGCGGCTCCTGTCGCAGCTTGCGGCACTTGAGCGGCTGGCTGATGTCGTGGTCATCGACACCTCAGCCGGACTGAGCACCAACGTGCTGGCGTTCGCGGCAGCAGCCCACCGCGTGCTGGTGGTGACGACGCCGGAGCCCACAGCCATTACCGACGGGTACGGCATGATCAAGGCACTGCTCGGGCCTGCGCCCAAGGCCAGGATCGAGCTCATAGTGAACATGGCCGAGCATGAGCAGGAGGCCCGCAGCGTCTTTGATCGCATGAATAGAGTGAGCCGCACCTTCCTGAATCGCTCGCTTGGCTACGCCGGCGCCGTTCCGATGGACGGACAGGTTCGTGCCGCGGTTCGGCAGCGCGTGCCGTTTGTCCTGTATTCGCCCCAAGCGGCGGCAACCGAGGCCATGAGGCGGCTAGCGCGGGTCGTCGCCGGCGTTGGTGAACCGAGCCCGCTGGATTCGTCCCGGGCCGGGTTCTTTGCTCGTGTGGCGTCCTGGCTATCGCGGACCCACGATCCTTCTTCTGTGCGGACATACGTTTGAGTAGGGTTTGAAATGGGTCGATATCGGACGATTGCCCCGAGACTCGCCATCGCTGGCACTAGCGAATCGCGCCCCCCAGGGCTTTCCCTATGAGCAGAGCACCGAGCAACGTCATCGCGGGATGTTTTGCACTAGCGGCATTTGCCGTGGCGGTCGTGGCCGGCATGGCCGGTGGCAATCCTGCGACGTCTATTCTGGTCCGAGCACTCATCGCGATGATCGGTTGCTATCCCATTGGGTTGATTATCGGTCTGATCTGTGCGCGGGTGATGGCCGATCAAATTGAGGCTCATCGCGACGCGGCCTCAGCGGAAGAATCATCGAGCGCTAATCAGCTCGCGCCGTCACAGGCGAATGCGACGACGGAGGCACAATCCGAATGATGCGATCGCGGCGAAGAGCTCTGACTTGTCGAATCATTGAATGGCACGGTATAGTGCCAGCGTCTTTTGCCAGGGAATGGCAGAACGGCTGAGAAAGCCAGCCAAGGTCAAGGAGCCGACCGATGCCGAAGACGAAGACCAAGACTCAGGTCAAGACGAAAACCAAGTCCAAGACCAGAACAAAAACACCTGCTGTGAAGCGCAAAACGACTCGTCGCGCCTCGCAACCCGTTGAACTCAGTGAGATGCCGCTGCAGGAGGTGTGGAAGGCTTATCAGCGCACTGACACCCAAGAGATACGCAACTTCCTGATCGAGCAGTATCTTCATTTGGTAAAAAGCACCGCCGAGCGGATGCACATGCGCCTACCCGGAGAGGTCGACGTGGAGGACCTGATGTCGGCAGGCTTATTCGGTCTGATGGATGCGATCGACGCGTTCGATCTGAGTCGCGGCGTGAAATTCGAGACGTACTGCACGCAGCGAATTCGAGGTGCGATCTTCGACGAGCTCAGGGCGATGGATTGGGTGCCGCGGCTCGTGCGATCTCGGACAGCCAAGCTCGATCGGGTTCGCAAGCGGTTCGAGATGGAGTCCGGGCGCAAACCCACGGACAAGGAGTTGCGCGGCCGCCTTCAGGTCAGCGGAGCGGAGTTCAGCAAGATCAGCAAGGATTCCAAGCCGGTCAACGTCGTCTCCCTGAATCGCAAATGGTTCGAGACGGATTCGAGCAAGGACATTCGCGAGATCGACGTGATCCAGGACAACCGGCAGGAGGACCCGCTGTCTCAGCTGCAAAAGCGGGATCTCAAACTACTGATCACCAAGGGCCTATCGAGAGCGGAACGCCTGATCGTCATTCTCTATTACTACGAAGAGATGACAATGAAGGAAATCGGCATCACGCTGGATCTGTCCGAGTCGCGCGTGAGCCAGATGCACAGTTCGATTCTCGCTCGACTTCAGGCTCAAATGCAGTATCGCGACAAAGAGTTCTGAATCCTGATCAAGCCCGCAGTTGACGGCGGGCTGCACTGGATTCCCGAGCTGCGCGATGTTCTTACCGGACTCGCGATCAGTCGCTTCTAGAGCAGTTTCACTGCCGAGATCCCGTTTGAATCGGGATGCCACCAGTCTTGAGACAGGGCACGCCCACGAGCGTCCATTGGGGGAATCCGACATTCGAAAAATGTTCCATCCGGTAAAGAACGGCGTAAGGCCGCCCGAGGTCTTATTGGCCTGCAAGTATTTGCCACGATTTGCGCGGCGAATAATTGCCTCCGGCTCGACGACCTTTGCGAGAAGGATTCAGACGATGAAGAACACTTCAGTAATCCGTCGAGGCTTCACGCTGATCGAATTGATCGCGGTGATCGTCATCCTTTCGATCTTGGCTGGGGTTGCGCTGCCTCGATACTTCGACTATGCGACTCAGGCCCGCGAATCCGCGACGCGCGGCACATTGGGCGGCGTGCGGGCCGGGATCGCCAACTTTTACGCCAACACTACCGTAACCGGAGCCGCTCGCTACCCCACGTTCGCCGAGTTCACGACCTTGGGCATGGTGATGCAGGAGGCGCTTCCGGAGAATCAGTACAACAACGACAATACCGTTCGTAACGCCAACGGCACCTGGGTCGCCGGACCTCCGGTGGTGCAGCCGGTGAACACAACTAACGGCGAGGGTTGGGCGTATGACCAGACTGCCGGCAAGTTCTGGGGCAACACAAATACGACCGGCGAGAACGATTGGTGAATCAGCTGAAGTGAGCTGAGCGCTCGGATCATACATCACGCGTTGCCGGTGCGGGAACGCCGGATTCGCCATCGTAGAACTCGCCGCAGTACCCACATCCGCGGCTGCAGTTTGCGTCCGATTACCAATAGTCATTGAGCGTATTCTGACGCGGCAATTTGCCGGATTCGCCGCTGTTGCGTTCTCACGTGCGTGGTCGCCCACATAACCGGCACCTCCGGCAATGCTCATCACATCTATCCGCGTTGCCTAGGGCGCTCTTCCCTCGCTTAGAACGGCAAAGAAGTCAATCTGCGCTTGGTTCGGCTCCGTCACCGAGTAGCTTTTGCATAGACAAACAAAGACCAGAACGACGGAGCCGCATCGCCATAGAGCGCTTCGTCCAAATAACAAAAGAACATGGCCAGAAACATGAACCAAGAATTGCGACCCGTTACCGTCGGCTCTCGAGGCCTGATCG
>CBDUST010000298.1:0-5433 GCA_965369945.1 uncultured bacterium
GTCGCCATTTAGCCGCGTCGCCTCTTCATTTAGCCGTGTCGCTTGCGACGCGCTCTTCGTGTACGGCGAACAGATCGCACACCCCCGAAGAGCGCGGGGCAAGCCCCACGGCTAAATGGGGAGATGACGATTACGCGCTTTGACCATCTGGCAAGCTCGTGCGACCATGGATGTATGTTGAGAATCCACAGAGCCATCTTTTGTGCGCTCGTACTCCTCGTAACCGGCTGCGTGCAGCCTCGTCATCCGAATCTCAACAGCACGCTTTATGTGCTCACGAGCGCGGAATATGAAGCGGCGACCCGAACGGTGTACGAAAGCGCCGAGCGAACATTAGCTGCGGCTAAAGCGGATACAACGTGGTCCGCGGCGCTCGAACAGAGACAGGACCTCAACGATCCGAAGGTTCAGGCGGCGCTCAAGCCAGCGGTTATTCTGGATATCGACGAAACAGTACTCAATAACGCAGCGTTTTTCGCGCGACTGATGCACAGCGACGAGCGAATCGCGCGCGGATCGTGGGATGCGTGGATCGCGGAACGTCGCGCGACAGCATTAGCAGGTGTCGTTGAATATATTCGCGAAGCGAAACGCCAGGGAATTGCGGTCGTGTATCTAACCAACCGCGCCTGTCGAGAGCGCCCGGGCAGCGACGCGCCTTGCCCGCAGCGCACCGATACGATCACGAATCTACTATAAGCGGGTTTACCTGAACTTGGGCCCGATGATCTGGTTCTGCTGCGCAATCAACAGCCGGGTTGGAGTAGTGACAAAAGTAAACGCCGAGCGTTCGTTTGCGAAAACTACCGCATCCTCCAACTCTTCGGCGACAACCTAGGCGACTTCACCCCCGCCCCCGGAAGTGGGGGACCCGGAACGACAATTGATGAGCGTCGAGCCGCGATCGCGCAATACCAAGACAAGTGGGGCTCAAAATGGTTCATGCTCCCCAACCCCATGTACGGCCCCTGGCTCAACATCCTCGGCGATGAGCCGGAGGCGTATCTGGGTGAGTAAGTCCGCCATCTAACCGCGTCGCCTCTTCATTTAGCCGTGTCGCTTGCGACGCGCTCTTCGTGCATGGCGAGTGGCGCGCACACGCCCCCGAAGAGCGCGGGGCAAGCCCCACGGCTAAATAGTGGGCGGATATTTGACTTCGCTATCGACGCGCAAGACCATACTCGGATGTTCGACGTCGGTGAGCCATACAAGCCGCGGCCGGTTGAGTTGTTGCGGGTGCGTTGGGTCATTCTTCGTACGCTTATCCTTGCGGCGCTTCTGGTCATCGCCGGTTGTAGCCATTCCCACGGGCAGCTTCGCATCCTGACCTACAACATTCACCACGGACAGGGTACGGATGGGCGGTTTGATCTGGAGCGAATAGCCGAGGTCATCAACGCACAACGACCTGATCTTGTCGCACTTCAAGAGGTTGATCGTAAGACAACGCGCGCAAGTGGTGTCGATCAGGCGGCGGAGCTGGCGCGCCTGACTGGCATGAATTACGCGTACGGCCCGGCGATGGAATATGCAGGCGGTGAGTATGGCGAAGCGGTCTTGTCGCGGTTTGAGCTGGCGTCGATCGACAATTACATCTTGCCCTGGCCTGATGGGAGTGAGCCGCGCGCGTTGCTGGTCGTGAAAGTTCAGGCGAGGGGAATCGGCCCGGTGACGTTCGGCGGAACGCACCTGGCGCATGACTCAGCGGTCGATCGACTTGAACAAGCCAGGCGCATCAACGAGATTCTGGGCGAACAGATGGAGGGAGCGATGATCCTGGTTGGTGATCTGAACGCCACCCCCGGAAGCGCGCCAATGCGTGAGTTCGACAGACATTGGATGGATACGGCCGACGCGAGCGGTTCGCCGGAATCAACGTACCCAAACGATCAGCCGCAGCGGCGCATCGACTTTGTTCTTGTTCGGCCGAGGGATGGTTGGCGCGTTCTGGAAGCAACGGTAATCGAAGGCGAGATCGCTTCGGATCATTGCCCGGTATTGGTAGTGCTGCAATGGGACAAACAGTAGCTCTTTGCGGCATCAGTGTTGTCAAAGATGGAATCAAACCGTTGGTCGGCCGGTTCGTCTTATCAGTCCGTCCAAGTTGATCCTGTGTTGGAGGTGCATCATGACAATCGCGATTTCACGACGATCATTCGTAACAGCATCGCCGGTGGCGGGCGTGTCCACGCTCTTTGCGATTCACGCCGCGCAAGCTTTACAGGCTGATGGAGGCGATGAACCGACGGCGAGCGTTTACGACGGCTTCCCAAGTCAGGATCGAGCACTGGTGCGGGAAACGGTCGCTGTTTCGCACGGCAACTTTGGTCGTGTGCGCGAACTCGTCGAGGCGAGTCCGGCATTGGCCAAAGCGAATTGGGATTGGGGTTACGGCGATTGGGAAAGCGCTCTCGGCGCTGCTTCACATACCGGCAATCGCGACATCGCTGAGTTTCTCATCGGGCACGGCGCTCGACCCAACCTCTTCTCCGCGGCAATGCTGGGGCAGATCGACGTTGTGAAGTCGTTTGTCGCTGCATCGCCTGGCGTGCAGCGGCTTCACGGACCGCACGGCATTACCTTGATGTCACATGCGAAAGATGGCGGTGAGCAGGCGGCAGCGGTTGTCGCGTATCTGGAATCACTTGGAGACGCAGATATCGGCCAGCAAAACGAACCAATGTCCGCCTCTGAGAGAGAATCATATGTAGGGGTGTACGCCTTCGGCGAGGGCGAAACCGACCGGCTGGAGGTCAGTGAACACAGCCGAAGCCAAATGTTGAGGATCAAGCGCAGCGGGCAGGCGTTTGGTCGCACGATGTTCTACTTGGGGTCGCATGAGTTTCGCCCGACCGGCGCGCCGTCCGTGCGCATCAAGTTCGGCCTCGAAGGTGAACAAGTTGCAAGTGTGACCGTCACCGATGCGCAGCTGATTGTGGTGGGGAACCGGATATAAGCAGCGCGACGCTTTGGTTTGAGCTGTGGACCTACGCTGCTGTCTGCTGCGAACCGCCGTCTTGTGGAGTCGCCGGTGGTGTCTTCGCGGCTCCAGGCGCAGTTGGTGCGGCGCTGGGAGGTGCTGAGGCTAGCGGATTGGCCTGAGCCGGAGGTTCTTGTTGTTGTGTTGTCGGTGGCGCGGGAGCCGGAGCCGCTGGCGTCGCACGTTCGGAGGATCGAGCGGGCCCATCTTGACGAATCGGCGCACCCGGCACTTCAGTGGGCGGATCAAGTACGACCGGTACACCGGTTCCGATCAGCGCCTCCACCTCACTTAGGAACTCATCAAGACACACCTGGAACTGTTGACGCGCCCAGCCTTCGGTGACATCGGATAGCGGCACCGTTTCGAGCTTGACAGCCTCGCGTCTCTCTGTGAACGGATGGTGCAATTGGAAGGAGGCAGTGACTTCAGCCGGTCCCTTGCGCGTGAAGAACAAGTCGATGAACATCTCTTTGCTGGGCGAGAAGCGGAAGGGGCGAATCTTGTCGCATCCCTTCATCGCGATCGCGGCAAAGCCGCCGCTGGTCACGAAGGTCTTGAGATCCTCAAAGGCGGGCATGATCTCCGCCTGCACGAGGTCGTCAAAATTACCGGACGACGCATGATGCAGCGCGTTCATCCGAGTCGCGAAATGTTCTTCCCACGTGCCCATCGTTGACCATGCGTGTGCGGATTCCCCGGGATTGACAGCACCCGCCTTAGTGCGGTTCCCAGCTGGTCGATCGTTGCACGGATGGGCGAGCGGCAGTGAAGCGTCCGTGCAGGATCGGCTACCAGTCGGTTGTGGGCCGGCACGTCCTACAGATCACAGAGGCGGCCTAACGCAAAGGGGTCTTCACTCATACCGCGGCCGCAGACCGGGGTATCGCGGGCAACGGCCCAATTGAGAGGTTGGCCGACCAATTTGACCGGTTACCGGTCATGTATGGCCGAACCGTCGCGAGTGATACAATGGTGGGTGATGCCACAGGGCCAGGGGAACACGAAGCACGACGAGAAGGCGGTCGCGCCGCCGGATAAGCCTGCATGGCGCAGTCTCCCGCCGATGCGGTATCAGAACGCCTACGTGTGGATCGTCTTCTTCTCGTTTATGGATGTCTTGCTGACCTGGTTGATACTCTTGCTCGGTGAGGACGCGGCCTCCGAGGTCAATCCCATCGCCCTGTTCATTATTGAGGGCTGGGGCGGCGTCCACGGCCTTGGTATGGCTGGCGCAAGCGGTCTCAAATTCACATTAGTCGTACTGGCGATCGTCATCTGTGAGATCGTCGGCCGAAGCAGCGATCGCAAAGGTCGTTATCTGGCAAGAACCTTGGCGTGTATTGCCGCCGCTCCCGTCGTCTGGTCGCTGTGGCTCCTTCTTATGAATCAAGCGATTTTGAGCGGTGTCGAATAGTCTGTATCGCGCGACGACCGACATCGTGGCATTGGAAATGAAAACAACATGTGAGCGCTGCGAAACCGACTTGGCCGCGGACGGCGAGGCGTACATTTGCAGCTACGAATGTACATTCTGCGCACCCTGCACCGAAGCGATGGATCGCAAGTGTCCCAATTGCAGTGGCGTGCTGGAGCACAGGCCGAGGCGCGCGGCGGCGACAGAGTAGTCTTACCGCGTTACCCGGACCTTCGCTGCTCAGGTCCGGCGTCGCGATGATCCGTTTGCTATTCCCCCATGACGGTGATAATCAACTTGCGATCGTGTGGGCGAACATCGCACTCCAAATGAATGATCTGCTGCCATGTGCCCAGTACGAGTGAACCGTTGCGCACCGGGACTGTCAACGACGGCCCAAGCAATGTCGCCTGCAAGTGCGAATGGCCGTTGCCATCATGCCACGTCTGTTCGTGCCCATAGTCAAGGCTGGGCGGCATCAGCTTGTCCAATATCTCAGGCAGGTCTCGCTGCAGGCCCGGTTCGAACTCAATCGCGCCGATCGCCCCCGTGCTGCCCACGTTGAAGATATGAACCAAGCCTGTGCTGACGCCCGATGCCGACACGATCGACCGAACCTCGGCGGTGATATCAGTCATCTGGCCGTGTCCGGTCGTTTGTAGCCGGATCTGTTCTTGAATAACCATCGGTTTCTCCAACGACAGAAGGATGTTGGGGCTGTACCACGACCACCTTACCGCAGCTGGGCGGTTGCGAATAAGATCTGCCGACAATGGCAGGTGCAAACCATGGCGGTCGGAGCGGACCCAAGCGGATCGTCATCCTCGGCGCCGGGTTCAGCGGGGCCTACTGCGCCGCAGCACTTCAACGGAAACTGCGCCGGCGGAACGCTGAAGTCCTGCTCATCGATCGGAACAACTTTTTTGTCTTCACGCCGTTGCTGGTCGAGGCCGGTACAGGCAGCCTCGAGCCTCGCCATGCCGTCGTGCCGATTCGAGCGTTCCTCAAGACGGTTCAGTTTCGCATGGCTGAGGTG
>CBDUST010000299.1:0-5426 GCA_965369945.1 uncultured bacterium
CGACCTCGGCCGCAAGAATATCGCGAGCGCTGACGTACTTCAGATCCACAAATCCATCAGGGCGCCGGACGTTGGCTCTGATAAAGACAAAGACGCGCGACCGGGTGGTCGACTTCGAGCGGTTCTTGAAGGCCTCGCCGATGATCGGGATGCTTCCCAGCAGCGGTATCTGGGAGATCGCCTCGGCGGAGCTTTCGATCTCCATGCCGCCCACGACGATCGTGTAACCGTCGGGAATCGTCACGATGCTTTGGAGGTTGTTCTGTTGACGTGGCGGCGGTAGGCCGGGGTTGCTGGATTCGCCCACAAACGTGCTGAGCGAGATCGAGTATTCTAAGATGAGGTGATCACCCGCAGCGATCTGCGGCGTGACGCTGATCGTGGTGCCGGCATCTTGTGTTCCGCCAAAGGAAGTTGTCGCGATCGTGTTGGAGGCGTTGGTGCTCAGGAATGGTGCTTGCAGAACCGAGTCGAGTGTCGCTTGTTGGTTGTTGTTTACCAACACTCGGGGGATATTCAGGGATCGTCCTTCGTTGATCGTCTCTAACGCGCGCACCAGCGTGCGGAAGTCGCCCGGATTCAACGCCACTCCCGTGAAACCCGCTCCACCCGTCCCCGGAAGCGCCATCGCATCTATTGCGCCAGCTATTCCGGGGGCTAGGCCGAAGAGGGAGGAGAGGGTGATCAGCGTCTCGCCGCTGATCTGGAGCTTTTCAAGTTCCACACCCAGATCAAGCGTCTGACCTTCGGTGAGACTGACCACCATCGCCTCGATCATCACCTGCGGTTGACGTACATCCAGCTGACGAATCAGCTGCTCCAATTGAGCGAGACGCCTGGCATCACCGGTAGCGATCAGCGTGTTGGTGCCTTCATCGGCAGTGAGCACCAGCGATGGTTCACCGGTAATCGATGACGATGAGCGATCTGGTCGACGTTGACCGCTCGCTCGCTGCTCGGTCTGCACTGATGGCGTCGGCTCGGTGTTATGGGGTAGGACTTGCGTCTGCTGGCGCGGCGTGGTTGCGTTCTGACTCCCACTGGCCTCATAGCCCCCGCCTTCCAGCACACCCGCTTCGATAAGCTGCGTCAGAATATCCACGATCTCGTTCACACTACGGTTGCGGATGGCGAAGACGCGCACCGGTCGTCTGGCTTCGGCCGGCACGGCATCCAGACGCTTCATGAGCCGGTCGATCGTCTCATGCTCGCTCGGTCTGGCGGTGATAATCAACGTGCCGGTGAGTTGATCAGTGACGATATTCCATTGCCCCCCGGAACCGCCTGAGCCGCGAGGTCCCGGGTCTTGCGCCGTCTGCTCGATCAGCTGCTGGACTTCATCAAGGGCGAAGTGGCGCGGTGCGTAGCTGTGCGTCTCGACCGCTTGACGGCGATCGAATTGACCGAGTAGCTCAAGCCAGACCGGTACCTCAGGTTCTGGCGCTACCAACACGACCGCTTCATCACCGGACTGCGGCGTGAGCTTGCCTACCAGCTTCTGGTTGCTCATCGAATTGCGCGCCGTTACAGCTGCGGTGACTGACGAGGCCAGTTGCGTCGCGTTAACGAATTGTGATGGAATCACTCGAATGATCGTCTGTACCCCGGGAAGATCAAACGATTCCAATAGCCAAAGGATCTGGTCGACGCGGGGTCGAAGATCCGAGAGCAAGATGCGCCCGTCATCGCCCAGCGCGGTCATTGCTCCGCCGGACTTCGAAAGCACCGGCTTCATTGCGTCGATTACATCCTTAGCCGCCCGATGCTCGGCCTGCACGACCACGGTAGCGAATCCCGCCAGTGTCACCAGTGGAGCGCCTTGTTCCACGCGCGCCAGGTTCGGTGCATCGGTGAGCTTGACGATACTCAGTACTTGTTCCTGACCAGGTTGTTGAATGCTCGTCAATCCGCGTGTGGCCAGAAGTTGATTGGTAAGCGCCCACAACTGGTCATCCGTGACGCTCTCGCCCAAACGCAACGTGACCGTCGCGCCTTGGATCGTCTTTGCGTCGTACTCGATCTTCAGTTGCAATCGCTCGGCACACAAATCCACCAGGTGTGCCAGATCGACTTGGCCGGCCAGCGCTGTCCTTGGCTGTATCTCCGGCTGGGCGAAGGTGTCGGCACACACCAGGAATAACATGAGCGTTGCCAACAAGTACGCGAACGCGATCGGTTGCGCCGAATACTTGGCGACTAACTGACGACAAACCCTCTCCACCATGTTTCTCCTCCGATTACCAGGCGCAGAGTTCCTTATTCAACAAACTGCTCGAAGGCCTGTTGCATTCCTTCAAGGTTCGCTTCCAGCAGAGCGCTGGCTGCTATCACAGCGGGCTCGGTGCGCAGTTCCATCAACAGTTCAAGGTACTCTTCGTGAAGCTCCTCATCCATGCGCAAGGCGCGCCGCTCGGCACGTAGAGACTCTTCGATTGCCTTCCAAAGCTCGTGTGTTCGCTGAGTCGTACGGAACGCCGAGTTGACACGATAGGCTGAACCGTCTCGCCAGATCGTGATCGCATCGATCTGCTGTTCGTTCAGGCCATCAGTGGCGAGCACAAACAATTCGCTACGCAGCGCAGCCACCTGCTCTTGTGCAGCAGACTGCGTCTGCATTGCCAATTCGTATTGTTGAACGAGAGTGTCATTCTCGGAATCTCCCGTCAAGAGAATCGAGAGCGCAGTGACGTCCGCCGCGGCCGTCCCCACGGCCTGGTGCGCAGCCATAAGATTTTCACAGAGCGTCGACGCCTGCTCGATTCTGGAAAGTACCGTCAAAGCGGTAATCTCGTTCACGTTGGCAATGACGACCGACTCTGGCGCGATTCCTAGTTCCACAGCGATGCCTAGAACATTGGCAGCCGATGCAGAATCTGCGGAATGAGTCACAAGCCCGAACAGGACGGCGGCGACGCACTGCCTTTTCGAGAGAGATCGTGGTACACGCATGGAAGACTCCTCTCAGCTAGATTTAGACGAGCGCTCAGGCCGGACGGGTCGGTAGACACGCAGATGTTGCCCGAGTTGTTCTTGCGCCGGCGAGTGCGTTCCCTCCGTTGGAAATCCAGAAGTGGCTATTGCCGTAGACAGCGGGAGAAGTGTACCAGAATCAGTTCAACATATGTTCCGGTGAACCCTCGAATAAGAGTGACGACTCAGGCCCCTTCATTCCACGTCACAGCTGGGATAGCCAAAATTACACCTATTGCGTGCCTCGAGCGGCAACGAGCTGGCCGCCGCGGGGAGCGCTAATCACCTGTACTCGATCGTTCCCAGAATCAAGGACGAACAGTTTCCTCCCGAGACGATCGACCTCCCAGGGGTATTGCAACTCTCCGATGCCGGTGCCGGGGTGTCCAAACACGCCGAGTGAGGTCCCGGTCGATGAGAAAAGCTGTAGGCGTTGATTACCAAACTCACAAACCAATAGGGTTCCGTCATCGAGAATTACTAGACCGTAGGGATGGGCGAGCTTCCCGGCCTCCCGGCCGGCTTCGCCGAAGGTACGTAGGACGCCTCCTTGGGGATCCGTAACAACGACCCGGTGATTTCTTGCGTCGGCGATATAGAGCTCCGTCCGTTCGCTGTTGAAGACGAGCGCTCGCGGTTGATTGTATTGACCGATCTGAGACCCGGGAGATCCGAACTCACCAACGTACTCAAAGTCAGGCGAGAACACTTGAATTCGATCATTGCCTCCATATTCGGATACGTACACTCGTCCCTCGGGCCCAAAGGCGATATCGGTCGGGTATATGAATTGCCCCGGGCCATAGCCGAACCGACCAAAGCGCGTGACCTCTTGTCCCTTAGAGTCGTAGACGATGACACGCTGGTAGTGCGTATCAGCCACGAAGACGCGACCGTCGGGAGCAACGGCCAGGCCGGTTGGCTTCCCGTTGGCCAACGCAGGCATTTCCCACGCCAATTGCGGAGACCCATCGAGACCGAACCGCTGGATCCGCGCCGTCTTGTCGACGACGTACAGCACTTCCCGCTCCTCGTCGATGGCGATGGCGCGCGGGTACACGAATCGGCCGAGCTTGTCGCCGGTCGAACCGAATGCGAAGTGGACGGTCAGGTCGGCTGCGTTGTCTGTATAACTGGGACGGCACCCGCCCATCCAGGTGCAGATCGTCAGCGACACAATTGTGAAGATCATATTACTTTGCGAGCTAAATTTGGCTTTCGCGTGCAACACACTCGGGTTCCCAACGACTGGACTGGAATGCCTCGATACCCCAACTCTGATTCTATACAACGCTTCGGCTTCGATGCAATCGAATTCCCTTAACGATCTGGACTAAGAGGACCGGGCATCCAAACCCATGGCTTGGTCCTCTAGGTCAATCTTGACGACGGAACGCTGGCATTTCGGACTCATCGGTAAATCGGGAATCGCTAGCTGACAGGCTGAGGCTTTCAAGCGGCATGGTTCAAACGCAACGGCAAAAAAACGATCGTGCTAAATGACGTAGAGATAAGAGGTTACCGAAGTTCAGGCACGGCGGGCTCAAAAAAACCCTTGACAGCAATGCAACCGCACGAGATAGTTTGCGAGCGTCAGAATATACGCTTGGCATGAACTCGGCTTGTGCCTGGTGCGCGGGTAAAGTGAAAGCACGAATCGGGACCGAAGGGGCGGATGTTCGAGATGAGGTGAAGGCTGAGGGAAGCGAGAACGTACAAATTCATTTCGCAAGGTCTTGAGTAGGCTCCGGTCGGTCTTAGCAGATCGAAATGCGTAGACTGGCTGGTGGAGGACAAGCCTACGCTTCGAGGATGGAAAGAAGAACATTGTGGTGTTTGGTGCAGACCGAAGAGTGCCTCGCTTGAGTTACTACCGAACCTGCGGCTGTTGGTGCGGCCTGGCAAGGCGACTGTGCGTGGTTCGACACGGCGTTGACGACGTGGTCGCTCGTAAGAGACGGGGATCATCTTGAATGGTCCGGCTTCTGCTTACGTGAAGACCTTTGATATCCGAGCATTCGCTCGCGGCAGTGTTTGCTGTATGAATGGTGACGGGAACTTATAACCAGAGCGATTTCTGAGGCGCTAGGAGTTTGGTTTTGATGCGCGATGGATTCACCTAGGAAAAGATGAGGTCGATCCGCGGAAAGCGACGGAGAAGCGGCGGTGAGACAAAGCCGCGCTGCTCCGAACAGTGTCTTTGTCCCAGAGGCTCTCGAGAAGAAAGGGCATTTGTGATGACATACAAGCACTATAGGTGGTCGAATCGGCGTCTTACCAAGTATCGGCCAGTGGCGTGGGCACTGACCTTCGTGATTCTCGGTCTGCTGTTTGCCATCTTCCCGATCACGCCATCGTCGCACGCCGTTACCCATGATCCACCAGGCACCTTCCCTCGAGATCCGCGTGCGGAGGATCAGCCGATCGATGATCCAGGTGATGACCCACCGGACGAT
>CBDUST010000300.1:0-5392 GCA_965369945.1 uncultured bacterium
AGAAAGCCGAGACCGAGTCAGCCAAGGTCCAGAACATGATGGAGAACATGCCGATTAACGTCATGCTCGCCGACGCGGACCTGAACATCGTTTATATGAATGCGACGTCGGTCAAGACGCTCCGATCGATCGAGCACCAGTTGTCGGTCAAGGTCGATCAAATCATGGGTATCTGCATCGACACCTTCCACAAGGATCCCTCCTATCAGCGCAACATCATCTCCAACTACAAGACGATGCTTCCGCGCAATGCCGAGATCGTGATCGGTGAGGAAGACATCGATCTGCAAGTTGATCCAGTGGTCGACAAGGACGGCGAGTTCATCGGCGCCATGGCGACCTGGACCGTGATCTCAGAGAAGAAGCGCATGGAGCGCGAGCAGGCGGAAGCCCAGGAGCGCGAGCGCAAGGCGGCGGCCGCGATGGCCGAAGTCCTGGAGAACGTCGCAACCGGCACCAACCAGATCGATGCCGGTTCGCAACAGATCGCCAGCGCCAGCCAGCAGCTCTCTGAGGGCGCATCCGAGCAGGCGTCGAACCTTGAAGAGATCAGCTCGTCGCTGGAAGAGATGTCCTCCATGACGAATCAGAATGCTGAGAACGCCAAGCAGGCGGCCGGGCTCTCCGAGGAGTCGCAGAAGTCTGCCGACAAGGGTCAGACGGAAATGACGCAGATGGCCGAGGCGATGGACGAGATCAAGAAGTCCTCTGCTGAGATCTCCAAGATCATCAAGGTGATTGACGAGATCGCGTTCCAGACGAACCTGCTGGCGTTGAACGCAGCGGTCGAAGCGGCGCGGGCCGGTGAGGCTGGCAAGGGATTTGCCGTGGTCGCCGAGGAAGTCCGCAACCTTGCCCAGCGATCCGCTGAGGCGGCTAAGAACACCTCTTCGATGATCGAGGAGTCGACCCAGCGGGCCGACGCCGGCGTTTCTATCGCCCAACGCGTGGGCGAAGCGCTCGAGGAGATCGTGACCTCGACCGAGAAGGTCAACACCTTGCTCGGTGAGATCGCTTCGGCGTCGCAAGAGCAAGCCGACGGCATCGGCCAGGTCAACACGGGTGTCGGTGAGCTGGACAAGCTCACCCAAGCCAGCGCCGGCAACGCCGAGGAACTGGCCTCGGCTTCGCAAGAGACGGCGGCCCAGGTTGGGGCGATGCGCGAGGTTGTCGAGCGGTTCAACGCCGGTGGCGATGCAGGTGGCGCGCCCCCGGCGACCGCGGCGCCGGCGCAAGCCCCGAAACCCGCCGCCGCCGGTGTTGCCAGCCAAAAGGCTCGTCGCCCCGATCGCGCCGCCGGCACGGTAACCAAGGACGATTCTGCGGAGGCGCAAATCCCCCTTGACCGTAAGGACGAGGGCTTCGAGAGCTTTTAGGAGTCTCTCACTGGTCCCGGATAGGCCCGCTCGGCCGAAGGGTTGGTCCTCTCACGGCCGGGCGGGTTTCCTGTTGCATCCGTACTCGAGTTCGTGTGTCGCTGAGACAGGCCGGAGTCTCACGGGCTCAGGCGAACAGATCGAGGGATCGAGCTGAGGTTAGCTGCTCAATGCTTCCCGCCGCGGCGGCATAGGGATTCGAAAGATTGACCGTAGCTAGTTGATCGGCAACGGCGCCATCCGTTTGCTGCCCGTCATCGGTGGCCGACGTCGTTGCCTGTGTTGGGTTGCGTTTCTGCGCGGTCAACTCGACTCGAGCCTGTTGCTCGGCCCGCCTGGCTTGAGCGGCGATTCTTCGATCTGCACCCGAAGGATCAGCCGGGGCAAGCGCCGCGCGCTGTACCTGTTGCATCTTGCGAATCGTCGCAACTGGATCACCTTCGACTGGTGAGAGATCGATCGGCACACTGCCTTCAACCGCGTAGCGCTTTCCATCGGAGCCTTGAGTGAATTGGAGCGAGATCGCGCCGGCATGTGATCCACCAGCAGCACGATGAGCCTGCTCGTGGGTGCGTACTTCTTTATCACGCTGCTTGAGCTTAGTTAGCTCCGCGCGGTCTCGGCCGGTCAACTGCTCCTGAGCGAGCCGGCCACCGACTCCACTTGGCTCGGAAGTCGTGAACGCCGTCTTTGCCGCAAAGGATCGAGCTGCCAGCGACAGCTCAACCGAGTCACGACGAACTGGTCCTGCCACAGGCTCGGTGCGCTGGACCGGCTGCACCATACGCGCCAGGCGAGGCCTCAACCCGGTGGTGGCAGCGATCACTCCACCCACGGCTGCCATGGCACTGATGGGATCGAACATGCGGCCTGAGCCTCCTTCGCATCCTCCCTATCGACGAACAGCGCCGACCAGTTCACGCCAAGCGATTCGATATGGTTATCTGACGTTGAAGCCGGGCCGATTACTGCGTCAGGAACAGCGGCACGTCCGCGTTTTGCAGGCAATGCAGGGCCGTATCACCGAGCAGACGCTTGAAGATGCGGGCACGAGAGGTCGAGCCGAGAACGATCAGATCAACCTCACTCTGTTGGGCGTACTCAAGTAGATGATCGCGAGGCCCGCCGTCCACATGCTCGGTCTGGACGGCAAGCCCATGAGCGCGGCAATAACTCGACGCATCGGACAAGAGCGTTTCGCTCTCTTGCGGCGTCATGTCGAAGCACACGATTTGCAGCGCGATGTCCGGCCAGAGATCCATCTGCACGAACTGCTTGAGCGCCTTGGCCGACTCCATTGAGCCGTTATAGGCCACGAGTACCTTGCGGATGGGCCGGTACGCTTTGGGCACGGCGAGAATCGGTCGCACGCCGTCGCTGATCAGGCGAATCAAGACGTCGTCGGGATTCTCAACGACGCCGTACTCGAACAGTCCTCGAAGCCCGGCAATCGTCAGATCGTGATAGCGCCAAAGCGCAATGAGCTGGTCGAATGGATCGCCCGTCTCTCGATCGACGCAATGGATCATTCCGGCGTCGGCGCAGGCCTGCTCGAAGTCCGCAATCGCCTGCTCCACGTGCTCTTCGGTGACGTGGATGCGATGCTCCGCGAGGCTCGCCGCCGCCGCGCCGCCGCCCACCGGCACCGGTCCAACCTTCATCAACTTTGCAATATCAACGTCGGTAACGCCCGTCACTTCCGCGTTGTGCAACTTCGCCAGCTCGAGCGCGTACTTTGTCGCGGTTGCCGTGAACGGCGTACCGCTGAGGGCGACAAGAATTCGCTTGATCATCGAACCTTCCTCCGGGGCACACTCAGAGTTTGAACGGCTACCAGCGAATTAGGAACAGTAGCATGATAATGAAGAATACCGGAAGGAGGACCGGTATGCTGTACTTGATCATGTAGCCGAAGAAGCTGGGCATCTTCAGGCCGGTCTGCTCGGCAATGGCTTTGACCATGAAGTTGGGACCGTTGCCGATATAGGTCATCGCCCCCATGAAAACAGCGCCGAGGCTGATGGCGGTGAGGTAGGCGGCGTTGATCACCCCATGTCCGCCGAGTTGCACCATCTCGGCGTCAGCATCTTGGGGCAGCGTCTTGGCTGTCTCAAAAAACACGACATACGTTGGGGCATTATCTAAGAAGCTCGAGAGCGAACCGGTCGCCCAGAAGAACTCCCAGGGCGTGTCGATACCAAGATGCGCCCCTTGTGCTTTGAGGTATTCGATCGCCACCTGCATGGTGATAAAGATGCCGACGAACAGCGCCGCCACCTCGAGGATCGCGGCGTAGTTGAACTTGTTGTACGCCCGCACGCCCTTGGGCGTCCTCCAAAGCGACAGCGCAACCAACCCCAACATCAACAGCTCGCGCATGAATGGGAAGGGCCGGAACGTTGTGCCGGGAATGGTTTTGTTTGGATCGACCAGGGCCACACAGACGACAACACCGCCCAGGATCACGAGATTCACCCAGCCGGTGAGTCGCAGCGGCTGCTTTTGTGTCTCGTCGAGGCGAATGTCGGCCGGCGTTTCCTTCTTGTATGCCTTGGAGTCCCAGATGAAGTAGATCACCAGCAGGATCACGCAACAGACCGCCCACGGCCCCCACAGACTCATGGTCCAGAGGAACGGCACGCCGAAGAGATACCCCAGAAACAGCGGAGGGTCTCCGATCGGCAGCAGTGTCCCGCCGACGTTGCTCACCAGGAAGATGAAGAAGATCACCGTGTGGATGACGTGCTTGCGCTCTGAGTTGGTCTGGAGCAATGGACGAATCAGCAACATGCTGGCGCCTGTGGTCCCGATGAAGCTGGCGATGAGAGCGCCGACCGCCAGGAACGTGGTGTTGGTCAGCGGCCGGGCCGCCAAGTCGCCCTTTAGAGAGATTCCGCCGCTGATCACATACAAACAAAACAGCAAGACGATGAACGGGATGTACTCCGCGACGATCGCGTGTTCAAGCACCGTCGGTATCTTCGCCAAGCCGAAGAAACACCAGTAGTACAGCAATGTCAGCGCGGAGAAACCCAAGGCGACGCCGAACCGATTGCGATTGCTCTCCCACCAATGGTGTGTCCACGGCAATAGCGGCAACACGGCGATACAGCCAAGCATCCCTACGAAAGGCAGAATGCCCAGGCCCCACCAGGGGGGTGCTTGGGGATGCGCCACATGCGTCGGTCCGTGATGATTCAGCGACAAGAAGATGAGTGCGCCGACCGCCAGCGCTCCGCCGATGATCGCCAGCCAACTCATGGGGCTGAGGCGCGTCTGGGACGTTGGGTGAATTGCCTCTGGCATCTCGGCCGTAAAATGCGTGCTCATACGACCCTCCTAGGCACTGCACGCACGGCCCGTCGAGGGACCCGAGCCGATCACGGTCGGATCAAGGGGGCGTAGCCTACAGGAACTAGCGGAGCTTGGGATGGAGAACCCCTGGTTGCGATTGCGGCGCCGAGCGCGCGTGGTTGGTATCGGCGTTCTGAACGTCGGGCTGAATTCGACGGTCTTGGGATAGGCTTACGCACTTTGCGGTGCGAGCGAGTTGACTTCGTAGACCGGCCCCGAAGGTCCGTTCTTGCTGGCGGCTGGCTCCCCGCTGATCACCGACTGGCGAGGAGCGCCCACTCGAAGCTCTCGCCTCCCCAAAGCAGGCCTACGTCCACCCTGCCCACCGACTGGGGTCGTATAGACTTAGAGAATGCAATTGCATTGGGCCCGCAAAGGTGGGGTAATGCCGCGGCGTAGGTCCCTTGGATCGCTGACCCATCGGTGGTCGTACTGCCAAAGGAGGCCGGAGCCATGAACCACCGAGCACCCTTGAAGCTCCTGGCGGCGATCGTGTTTCTCGGTTCGACCGCATGGGCAGATGTTATCCACGTGCCCGATGACTACCCGACGATTCAGCAGGCAATTGATGCCGCAGTCGATGGCGATGAGATCATCGTTTCGCGGGGCACCTACGTCGAAGACATCGACTTCCTTAGCAAAACTATCATCGTCCGTAGTAC
>CBDUST010000301.1:0-5351 GCA_965369945.1 uncultured bacterium
TCGCCCGTGCCCCGTCACGCTCATCCGCTGTGTTCGGGGCGCGGGTTTTTTGATCGGAGGCACTAGCCACTAGTGCAGAAGACCTTTGGCATTGGAGCGGCGTGATCGCTCTGTGGTAGTCGGATCAGTCGCCGCCTTGATCCAGTCCGCCGAAGCGACGTTGGCGTCGGGCGTATTCGTGGATGGCCTCGTGAAGGCTCTGGACGCGAAAGTCCGGCCAATACACGTCCGTCACATAGATCTCTGCGTAACTGATTTGCCAAAGCAGGTAGTTGGAAATACGCAACTCCCCAGCGGTGCGAATCAGTAGATCCGGATCGGGAATCCCCGCGGTATACAAATTGTCGCTGATCATCTGCTCATCAATGTCGGCGGCGTCCAGACGACCGGCCTGAACCTCACGGGCGATCGTTCGCACGGCGTCGGTAATCTCGGTGCGCGAACTGTAATTCAGCGCGACACATAGCGTCAGACCGGTGCAGTGACTCGTCGCGGCCGTAGTCTTATCGACTTCGTCAAGCACGGACTGCGGCAATCCGTCGCGATGCCCCAATTGCACGAAGCGGACGTTGTGGTCTACCAATTCCCGTCGCTCTTTGACAAGGTATTGAAGATACAGGTCCATCAAGGCGCCGACTTCATCCGCGGGGCGCTTCCAATTTTCCATGGAGAAGGAATAGAGCGTCAAAGCGTCGAGCTTGAGTCGGGCGCATTCGACGATGATGTCGCGAACGGCTTTTGCGCCGGCGCGATGACCGGCGATGCGAGGCTGATTTCGTTTTTGTGCCCATCGACCGTTGCCATCCATGATGACAGCGATGTGACGCGGCCGTCGGTCCGGAGGAACATCAAAGTCGCTGTCAGCCAGAGATGTTTCAGAACGCAGTTGGCTCATAGGGATTGTTATCGTACGCGGTGAACAGCGTCGTGGTTCATCGTTGAGCGGGCTCGATGAGGCCTGTGAATGAACTACACCTCCACGACAGTCTGGGTTCGTTCCGGCCCGACGCTGACGATCTCGATGGGTACGCCGACGATTTCCTCGATCCGCTGCAAGTAGCTCTGAGCATTCGCCGGCAAGCCTGCTCGATCGGTGGCATCATCGATCTCTTCGGACCAGCCCGGCACGGTTTCATAGACGGCTTCGATCTCGCTGAGCCTGTGGGCGTCGGGGATGAACCGGTCGCTGATCGAGCCGTCCTTGAGCCGGTAGTGCGTGCAAAGTTTCAGTTCGTCGAAGCCTGACAAGACATCCAGGAGCATGCAGGCCAAGCTCGTTGTGCCACAGATCATCGCCGAATAGCGCACAGCCACCAGATCAAGCCAACCGCATCGGCGGGGTCGATTGGTGGTCGTGCCGTATTCGCGTCCGCGTTGGCGGATGCGCTCGCCGATTGCGTTGTCCTGCTCGGTGGGGAAGGGGCCTTCGCCGACCCGGGTGGTGTACGCCTTCATGATGCCCAGCACGTGGTCGATATATCGCCCGGGCACGCCGGTGCCCGCAGGCACACCCAGCACGGAGCTGTTGGAACTGGTGACGTAGGGGTACGTTCCATGATCGATATCCAATAGACAGGCGTTGGCGCCCTCAAAGAGGATCGATCTTCCTTCTCGCAGGCAATCGTGCAGGAGGTACGTCGTGTCGGTGATGTGCCGAAGGAGGCGACGGCCGAAGGCTGCGTACTGCTGGGCCAGGGCATCTGGATCCAGCGGCGGGGCCTGCACTCCCAGCGCCGCCAACTCAACTGAGCGGATACTGCAGATCACGCGTAGTTTGGATCGAAGATTCGTCTCGTCGGACAGATCGCCCATGCGCAGGGCGGTCGAGCGGTGAACCTTGTCCGCGTAGGCCGGCCCGATACCGCGTTTGGTGGTTCCGATCGACAAATCGGCGTCGTCTGACGCCTTGCTGGCGAGGACTGCTTCGAGCGCGGCGTCGTGCACTTTGTGATAGGGCATGACAACATGTGCGCGATCGGAGATGCAAAGGTTGGAGCCGACTTCGACGCCTCTTGCGCGCAGGGTTTCGATCTCCTCAATCAGTAGATCGGGGTCAACAACGACGCCATTCCCAATGACGCAGACCTTGTCGGGGTAAAGAATCCCAGCTGGGATCAGGTGCAGGGCGTATCGCTGATCGCCTACGACGATGGTGTGTCCCGCGTTGGCGCCGCCGTTGTAGCGGACGATGACATCATGCCGGCCCGTGAGAAGGTCGACGATCTTGCCCTTTCCCTCATCACCCCATTGCAGGCCGACGACGGCTGTATGCCGGGGAGCGCGGTTATCCGGACTAGTGGCCCGGTCGTTGGTCATGGCGAATCTCAGCGGTGTTGGACGCTTTTGGTCGTTTGGTGGACGGAGCCGGGGCAAGGCTAGGTCGGCCCGTGCGGACCGTCAAGACGAGCCAAACCGTACAGGTATCAAGCGACGAAGGGCTTGTGCCGATACCAACCTCATCTGGAGACAGTGCGTGGCGGACGAACGAGTCATCCGAATTATGTGCCCCAATCTTGTGTGTCAGCGCGTGCTATCGGTCCCAGACAGCGCCCGCGGAAAGCTTGTGAGGTGTGGTGGGTGCGGTGTAAACATCCGCATTCCACAATCCAAGGCCGCTAAGGCCGCGGAAACTGGCGAGCCGGCGACGCCCCCGACCCCGCCCAGCTCCTGATTTCAGCCGCTCGATCGAATCAGGCTAATTGCGACCTACCCCGATCCCACAATCCTCTACTTTGCACCCGACTCGGCCGTGTTCACCGATCGGGTGCCGCCCGGCAGCCGTCCGTCGCGCGACACGATCACTGATTCCAGCCGGCGAAGCACGAAGGTGGCCGGCCCGATCGTCAGCCGATCATTGACGTCCAGAATCGCACGATCAACGCGATCGCCGTTGCGGAACGTCCCGGTATAAGAGTCCAGATCGTGAACCTCGGCGATCTCACCATCGAGGAGAATCTCGCAATGTTGCTCTGCGACCGTCGCCACCGCGATGCGTAGGTCGCATCGAGTGTCGCGCCCAATGACGGTTCGTCGCTTTGTAATAGGAAATGATCGTTCGTCCCCGTCGGCCGTCGTCATCACCAGCCAAATGGTCATCTGCTCGAAGCACTCCCTGCTACGACTATGATGTCACTGACGAAACCGACTCGACGGAGCGCCTACTCCCAACCCGAATGAAGGCAACCAGCGGATGCCTGCGCCTACCCAGCTTACTACATTAGCCCAAACTCTGCCCAGCAAGACGCTTCCGAGAACCGTCGCGAACCTCGATGTTCTTGGCGACTTGTCAGCAGCAGCCGCCGTGCCGCAGGGGATCTACTGTCACGTGCCGTTTTGTTTTCACAAATGTCACTATTGCGATTTCTACAGCCTGGTGGATCGCCGAGATCGGCAACCTATTTTCGTGCAAAGACTTACCGACGAGTTGGGCATCGCCGGTCGGCATCTAACTCGACCGCTCAGGACTGTCTTCTTCGGCGGCGGAACGCCTACGCTCCTGGCCACGAAGCATTGGCGCACGTTGATGGATGCCATTGGGGACAACCTGTTGCTCGCGCCGGACTGCGAGTTCACGGTCGAAGCCAATCCTGAGACGGTCCGGCCCGATCTTCTGGCGGTGCTGGTTGACGGCGGCGTGAACCGCCTAAGCATTGGCGCTCAGTCCTTTCATCCGCAGTCTCTCAAAGCGTTGGAGCGCTGGCACGACCCGGCCAACGTCCAGCGCAGCGTCAAGCTGGCGCGTGCGGCGGGCATCCACAACATCAACCTCGACCTGATCTTCGCCATACCCGGCCAGTCACTCGACGACTGGTTGGCTGATCTCGATACGGCGTTGAAGCTAGAGCCCACACACATGAGCTGCTACAGCCTAACGTACGAACCGAATACGCCGATGACGGCCAAGGTACAGTCGGGGCTAGTCGAGCCAGCCGAGAATGAGCTTGAAGCTCAGATGTACGAGGCAACGATCGACCGACTTGGGGCCGCAGGATTCGAGCATTACGAGATCAGCAACTGGGCGCGTCCCGGCTATCGTTGTCGGCACAACCTGATGTATTGGGAGAACAAGAACTGGTGGCCGTTCGGTCCCAGTGCGGCCGGCCATATTGAAGGGACTCGGTGGCGCAACGCACCACGTCTCGATGACTACCTGACAGTAAAGCCCTGGCCGCCGATCTGCGATGTCGAGCAACTCGACGAGGATGGACGAATCGGCGAAGAGCTGATGCTGCGGCTGCGATTGATCGATGGAATCACGTTGGACCGACTCGACGAACTTCTAACCTCCGGGTTGCGTGGCTCTGAGCGCACCGCTGCGATTCAGAGGCATATCGACGATGGACTGCTCCACCGCGCTTGCGGCATGCTTCGACTCACCAGGTCCGGACTCCTTTTGGCCGATGTCGTACTGGCTGACTTGGTGTAGCTGCTGAGAAGGCGCTCTAGCACAAAGGTTGCAGGGATAGATGGCAGGCGCGACGACTCCACTATTGATCCATCTGCACATTCCGAGAAATGCCGGCAGTACATTGGGCCGACTCCTTCGGCTGAAACTCGGCTTCTGGCCGCCGGCCAATTTGTTGCATCATTTTCAGACGCTCAGGTTCTACCGTAGGCAGCGGTTCGAGCGGCGCTTGGCGGCAATTGGGGCGATGCCCGAAATCGCCCGGCAGCGAGTACGACTGTTCGAGGCACACGCTGGGTACGGTTTGCATGAGCAATTGCCGCAACCATCGATCTATCTCACAATGCTGCGAGAGCCGATTGATCGTGCGGTTTCGGTGTATTACTACCAACGTCATCACGCTCGTATACCGGACGACATGACGCTTCAGCAATTCGTTCTTACTGCTGATCCGCAGCGGGTATGGTGGGTTGACAATGCACAAGTGCGATACCTGGCCGGCTCGGATGGCGAGATCGTGGACGTCCCACAAAGCCAATGCACGCGGACCATGCTGGACATTGCGATCGAACGGCTCGACCAAGATTTCGCGTTCGTCGGCATCGTCGAGCAGTTCGAGGCCTCGATCGTGCTTTTGCGTCGAACGCTCAACTGGCACGGATGCTACTACGTACCGTCCAACATGGCGAAACAGCGCCGGCGGATCGAAGAGCTGGAAGAGTCGGAGCTTGCGCTTCTCAACGAACTCAACGAACTCGATATCGAGTTGTATCGTAACGCCAAATCGCTTTTCCAGCGCCGCGTGGAAGAGGCGGGATCGTCGTTTCAGCGCGAGCTTGCCTTGTTCAGTTTGCGCAACAAGCGCCATGCCCGGTGGATCGGTCCGGTACAAAAGAGTGTCCTGGCCGGACGCAAGATCATCATGAAGCTTGTGTTAGGCCGGACC
>CBDUST010000302.1:0-5337 GCA_965369945.1 uncultured bacterium
GCCTGGTCATCGGCGGTCTTGACGTCGATCACATCGGCGCGAACATCCGCCTGGCGGAAGCCGTCGCGACAGCGCGCGGTTAGTTTGCAAGACCTAAGAGCTGCGCGGTGGGATGCGCAGGCGTATTCCGAGCTTCAGTCGTGCGGGGTCTGGGCCGATTGCAGCGCGATTCGCTTCGTAGATCACCGACCACTTGGATTCGTCGCCGTAGTGGATACGAGCGATCCGTGAGAGCGAATCACCCGACTTCACGGTGTACGCGTTCGGGTCGGCGGGGCGCGTGGGGCTGCGCTTGGCCGGCCGGCGAACAGAATCCTTAGCGGGCAGGCGAATGACCTGACCGAGCTTGAGTCGATCCGGATCGATTAGGGGGTTGGCCTTGGCGATCAAATTCCAACGACTGGCGTCGCCGAACCAATCTTCAGCGATCGTCCATAAGGAGTCGTCCTTTTTGACGGTGTAGGGAATCGTTCGAGCGGACGTCAAAGGCGTCTGGTTCTTCTTGGCCAGCGGATCGTTAGCCGGAACCTCAGTTACCACTCGGTTCGTGTAGGGATAGTCCCTCACGATAGCGGGCGGCGTTCTTGGTGAGGTTGTTTGGGATAACACGTTGGCTTGGTGCTTCACTTCGGGAGAGCGGTCAGTGACGCGATCAACGGAATCGCCCAGCGCTCGCTCGACCGACTCACCGAGCACGCCCTCTGATTGCTTGGCAACGTCGTCAAATCGTGTTCGTGGGCTGGGGCGATCTCTATCGGAGTTGATCGGGCTGGTCTTGGGAAGCTGGATCATTGCTGGAGTGGGCTCGTCAGTGACGCCGATTGGCTCTGCACTCGACGCTCCCAGACCGTAGTAGAACGCAAGTACAGTTCCAAAGAGCACGATCACTACCAGACTGACTTTCATGCCGACGGTCATATCGAGGCCTCCATGACTCGACGAAATATGGGCGGCTCAGGCCGTTGCTGGGCCCGGTTCTTCCGTGAACGGTTCGATCTTGGTGTCAGCAGCGGTCGGATCGGTTGATGCGGACTTGAACACCAATGGGGCGGCGATGGCCACCGAACTGTACGTCCCCACGACCAGTCCAATGAGCAGACAGAAGGTGAACGGACGAATCCCGCTCCCTCCTGCGCCGTACATGATCCCCACCGCCAAGAGTGTGGTCAGCGACGTAAGCACGGTCCGACTGATCGTCTGATTGATCGAAGTATTCACGATCTCAGCAGTTGGTATCGGCAACTTGCCGCGGTTCTCACGAATCCGGTCCAGGATCACGATCGTGTCGTTCAGGGAGTATCCGATGATCGTCAATAGCGCAGCAACGACGCCCAGATCGATCCGGAACTCTTCAATAAGTAGGACTGATGAGAGCACGCCGCGGCCCAGCCAAGCCGTCGCCGCCAGCAGCCCCATCGCGATCGTGACATCGTGAACCAGCGCAACAATCGCCGCCAGCGAATAGCGCAATGAGCCGAATCGAATCCAGATGTAGACCAGGATTCCCAACAAACTCAGTCCGACGGCAACGATTGCCTTGTCCTTGAGCGATTGAGCGATGGCCGGGGAAAACGTGGTGATCTGCTCCAGGCTGGTCTGTCGTTGAAGTGCTTGGGAAATCAGATTCCATTCGGTCTGCGCAAGCTCGCGGTCCCACAGGTCAAAGTCGACTTTCAGCGAACTCAAATTCGCGTCATAAACCAGCACGGCGACGGATCGGTAGCCGAGGCGAGGATTGGCAGGATCAGCCGGATCGAGACCGATCGCTCTAACTTGACGACCGAGAAAACGAGCGAAGTCCTCTTGCTGGCGCATCCGATCGACGCGCTTTTCAACATCCTCGGGACTGACGGGTGGGTCGATGTTCTCGATGACAACCGCAACGCCGCCAAGGGACTCAGTGACGCGCTGACTGAACTGCGGCCGACCAATGTTGTCACCCAGCGCATCCTTCTCAACGGCGTGTGTGTGCGCCGCATAATCTGCGGTGCCGGCGCCATCGAAATCCAACGGTGGTGTTACATCCAACTGCATGCCGAACTCGGTAACGATGGCTGCGACGACGACATCGGTGATCGTTTGTTCTTCGCCCAATCCCTTGGGGTTGGCGACTTTAATCTGAAAGCTCTCGGCCTTGATGATTCCATCAACGACGGGTGAATCGCCCACGGTCAGAACGTTGGCGGTGCCGAACTCGCCCAACATGCTTCGAATCTGCTCTTCGTCGAGCTCTGAACCGAGAGCGCGCAGCGCGTTGAGGAATCGCGTTCGCTTGTTTTGGTCGATGCCCGGTGCGTCGGTATCCAACAGGTTCGCCAGGTTCTGAATGCGCCCCTCTACGCCGTCAGGCCCGGTGTGAGGCAGCTTCAGGCGAACCGGTTTGCCTGCGATCGTTCGATCCGGCTGACCATCGCCGTCATCATCAATGATGGCGGTTTGCATGGTCGCCGCCACGCCGCCGCGAAACTCGGTGTCGAGCATGTTGACACCGCGCACCGACACCAAGGCGATCGAGCACACTACACCCACGATGCTCAGCGACCAGAACACCATGCGCAAGCCCATCCAGTTGATCTTCGGCTCGAGGAATCGGTGAATCGCGGGGATCACCGTTGGCAGCATGGGCAGGCGGGTGGCGTGGACGAGATCGGTGTATACCTCGTAGATCACCCGCGTCACAAACAACGCCGTGAACAGCGTGGCGAGAATTCCCAAGCCGAGCGTCAGAGCGAACCCCTTCACCTCGGTGGTCGCGGTGTAGTACAGGACCAAGCAGACGATGAGGTTGGTGATGTTGGCGTCGAGGATCGTGCTCATCGCCTTTTGGTAACCCAGCCGAATCGCACCGCGCAGATCGACTTCACCGCCGAATATCTCCTCACGGATGCGTTCGTAGATGAGCACGTTGGCATCGACGGCCATGCCGATCGTGAGCACGATTCCTGCCAATCCTGGCAGGGTAAACGTGCCGTCGATGAGCGACATCACACCGAAAATGATCACGCCGTTGATGAGCAGCGCCAAGCCCGCCACTGCTCCGGCGAAAAAGTAGTACAGGATCATGAACGCTGCAACCGCGATGATCGCGACCACAAAAGCGTTGGTGCCGGCTTTGAGATTGTCGGCGCCGATTGACGGGCCCATGGTGTTGATCGCGATCGGGTCAGGGCTCAGCGTCGCCTCAAGCGAACCAGCCGCAAGGACCTTGGTGAGATAGTCCAACTCCGGTTGAGAAAAAGTCCCCTCGATCACACCGCTGGAACCGATCGCGGAGTTGATGTTCGGCGCAGTGTAGACCTGGTTGTCCAACACGATCGCCATCGGCTCACCGACGTGTTTCGTGGTGAGCCGGCGCATCTCGTTGCCACCGACCGCATCCAGACGGAATGAAATGGCCGGCCGGCCAAGACTGTCTGCGGTGGTGCCGGTTCCAACCACACTCCACTGAAGATCCGGTCGATGCACAATGCTTTTGGATTCGGTGATATACAGCAGTACGTAGTACTCGCCGTCTCGCTCGGCAGCCACGAGGCGTGTGGTTCGGGTGAAGTAGCCGACGGGATCGGCTTGAAGCTCCGCCAGCTCTTCGGGCTTCTTGTACCACTGCTTCAGATCGTTGATCGGAAACCATTTTGCTACCGTCGAGTCGGTTCCGCCCGGACCGCGCTCCGCAAGCTGCGTGCGCATCTCATCAGGATTAACCCCCAGGGGGTTGGTCGATCGGACGGCGATGTAAAACTCCAGCACACCGGCTCCGCGCAACAGTCGCATGAGGTCTTCGGGATCGTCGAATCCCTTGCGCTGGGAGGCGTACTCGTCGTAGGCGTCCACCACATTGTCCAGATCGCTCGCCACATGCGGGTACTGGACTCGGATGCTGTCCAACTCGATGTCGCGCGGGCTGCGGTACCAGAGTTTCTCCCCGGTGTTTGAATCGACAAGCTGGTCCCCTGATACTACGTCAAGCCGGGGCAACTCTTTCTTTGAGAGCCGAATCGCCCGGGCCACCCGCGTTTCTTCGAGGTTCAGGCGCAGCACGTCCGTTAGTTGAGCGTTGTACGCCAGCTCAGAATCAGCGACTTTCTGCTGTAGGGGGCGCAAGGTCTCATCTGTTGCACCGTCGTCGCTAGCCTGGCGCAGCGCTTCTCGGGCCGATCGCGCCGTGTCGAAGGCGTCTTGCAGAGCCTGGATCTTCTGGCGTTTTTCGCCCTCTTCTGGGCCGTACAGTTCGACCGCCTTGCTCGACTCCAACGCCACTTCGAGGTCCCCCACGCGGATCTGCGCGCCGGCTAGGAGTTTGACCAACACTGCCTGATAGGCTTTCTTGAGAGCGCGCACCTCCTCGCTCGGCAGGGGCATGACGATCTCGAGACGATCCTGACCCAACGGCTGCATCGAGATATCCAGCACACCAGTGGGATTCACGCGATCCTGCAACACCGCGATGATCTGAGTCAGCATCGCCTGCGAATCTGCGACATCGTCGGGCATGTGGACGGCATAGATCAGACTCACGCCGCCGCGCAGGTCTCTGCCCAATCGGATGTCCTTCAGCAGGATCGAAGTGATGCAAAGCGCGATCACAACGAGGATGAACACGATCTTCCAAGCAAGATTCCGCATAAGCTTTTGGTTCCGATTCCTTATCCCCCGATCGGCCGTTGGGTCATCAAATCGAGGTGACGTCCTCGGACAACGCGCCGCCAGGCGCGCTCGTGAGGACTTGTTGAATAGACGATCGCGCGAAGGTAATGCGCGTGTTGGCCGATTCATCGACCTTCAAGACGATAGTGTCGGACTTGACCTCAACGACGGACCCGATCACGCCGCCCACCGTCTGCACCTTGTCATGCTTTTTGACGGCCCCGATCATGGCTTCTCGCTTCTTGCGATCACGCCGCTGTCCCATGAACGAGAACACGATCATGACCACGAACATCAGCACAAGGACAACGAGGAAGCCGCTACCCCCGAACAAGCCTCCCGGCGATTTCCCGCCGGCGCCTCCGGTGTTGGTCGGGATGCTCCCGTCTGCGGCGGAGGTCTCGCCGACGACCGCCGGAAGAATCTCCTCGCCCGCTCCAGGCGGTGTCGTCTCGGTCTGGGCCAGAATCAGGTTGTGAAAATCGATGTCGAACATAGCGTGAAGTCGCCCTTATCCGTTGTCAGGGTGGGTTTCGATCAATTCGGCCGGGTCGCCGGGCTGGGCAGAATCCAACACGGGCCAGCTCAGCCGCAGCTGAGGCCAGGAATCTTCCCGGATGGCCCGTCGGATGTCCAGTAAGAGGCGTTGGAAGTGGTGGATGTTATGGACGGAGACCAGGATCGGTCCCAACA
>CBDUST010000303.1:0-5289 GCA_965369945.1 uncultured bacterium
GGAACGGATGGAAGTAAACATCAAGGCCAAACGATTCAAAGGTATCGAGGATATTGTCGCGGGCGAGGTCATGCTCGGGTCCCCAGCCGCGATCGTCGCCGGGATGCGTATACAGTAAGTCATCAAGATAATGTTGGTAGGTCGTGACACTGATCTGATCGACGACGACCTGCGTGTTGTCGTCGGCCGCTGCAGACTGCGTTAGGGTGAGGGTTGCCGCAGCGAACCCGAGCACGGCCCACCACGAGATTCCTCGTCGGTCGTTTGTCAACGGATGATCCATGATGGCGTTCTCCTGCGGGTACCGAGTTGGCGCACGGAATGAACGGACGCAAGTCGAGATCGGTAAGAACGGGTAATCGTTCTATAAATGATTACTTCAGGTTGGGCGCTGCGCGTCTATAGGGAATCGGCCCTGTTTCATGCAGCGATCGGTGGAGCGGTCCACTTCGGTGACTACGGCCCGGGCCCGGGCTCGGCTTGGCTTGCCTTACTCAGCGCGGTGAGTGTGCGGCCCAGATCACCGCGAGCGACGGCGAGGTGCTCGGCTACGCGGCCGATTTCGGGGATCTGGCGATCGGCGAACACGTCGATGTTCCCTGCCGAAACCCACCGCCGAGTCTGATCCGCCTCGCCCAAAGCGACCGTCAATCCCTCCAGCGACAACAATTCGCGAAGTGGGTGAAGCGCAGGATTGGGAACGGTCGGTGCGGGTCCGTCATAAGCAGCACCGGGTCTGGTGATGACGAGCAGGTACAGAAGTTGATCACCATCCCAGTTCATCATGAGCTTGCGTAATTGTTCGGTCTGTGCGCTATCGAGTTTAGCGAGCCTTCTGAGCGGCTCTTCGTGCTGTTTGCGTGCGCTTGTGAATGCGGTGATGTAGCCGAAGGGGTCCTTGCGACTATGAGTCAGTGCAGCTGTGAGTATTTGGGCGATTTGCTGCTCGGCGAAACCGTCTCGTGTAATTATGGTCGCGACAATCGATGCAGTTTCGTCGAAGATGGCGTGTGAGAGTAGGCTGGTGGTGATGACCTGGTCACTGGACAGGTGCTGCGCCATCCGGAACATACTCGCCAAATGATCAACCGCGGCGTCAAGTTCATCCGCTTGGATCAAGCGAACGGTATCGGCGAGAACGAGCGACGATATCTCGCGTAGGCCGGATAAATATTTGGGGATTGCAACAACGGGAAAGTATGAGTCCTTTGCGAACTCACAGCGCTGCTTTGCGGCGCCTTCAAGGATCGTTGCAATGATCGATTCAGAGGCGACGAGCGCTTGGGCTGCCTCTTCTGACATCGGTTGATCGATACGTGCAGTAACAGATCGAAGCTGGTCCTTACGGTCTTTCTCGATCTTGGACAGCGATTCGATGGCGCGCTGATAGTACACCGCAGCATTCTCCCACTGCTGCGGCGAGACAACCCCGGTTGCGATCGCATCCAAGACGGCGACGCGCTTCGCGAGCATTTCCTCTGCTTCGGTGAGTCTCTTATAGTGACTGAGACTTGCTGGCAACACGAGTCGTGTCAATTCCCCATGCTCACCGTTCTTGATCTCTTCCTTAAGCAGTTCTAGCTCGAAACGAATCTCCTCTGGATCGTCCGATGAGAAGATCTCGATGGTGCGATCCATGACTTGTTCAAGTTGCTCCAAGGCCGTATCAAATTCCATATCACCCATTAGCATCATGCCGCCGAGAAGCGCCGGATCGCCCGGACGCATCGTGGCGGCATTCAACTCGTCGATCATGTGCAGTCGATCGTTGGGGTCGGCATACTTTTCGCGCAGCCAGTCGCTGGTAGTTTCGTTGTCTTTGCGAATAGCGCCGACGATGTTAAATGGGTCTTTGCGCTTCAAACCGTCCAAGGCCTTGAGCATTGCCGTTGCATCTGAGGCGTTAAAGTTTCCGTGATCGAAACCGGTTTCGGCAATTGTGTCTGATCCTTTGAAGATGGAGCTTGCTACGAGCGAGCTGACGATCATTTGATCGGCCGGTAGGTGCGTGGCCAGTCGGTAGAGCGTGCCGATGCTGTCCGCAGCTGCGGCCGAGTTGCCATCATGGAGTTGCACTCGTGCATCGGCGTACATCATGTACGCAATGCTTCGAAGCGGGCTGAGATGATCAACCTTCATATCCCAACCTGCGTCATAATCAAGTGCGAAGTCGCTGTACGCTCGGCCTGAGCCTCGGCGCAGAGCGCGGAAGGACGGTTGAAAGCGAGCGAGGACTTGCCGGACCGTCGCCGAGGGCACTGCGCTGGGGTTCTCTTGGTAGTCCCAGATCGCTTCCCACTCATCCTGTGAGACGCTGGTTGACGCATAGCGCTCGAACGCTCGGCGATACCACGTGGCCGCGTTGTGAGTATCATCGCTTTGGGCCGCGGTCGCGGCGCTGACCATGAGAGCAACTGCCAGTAGCGTTATTCGACCCACGGCGTGTGACCTTGCGCTGGGGGAGCCTGTCTAGCGATAAGGATAGGCCTCACCAATCACATCCGGGGCAGAACGCGGTCAGACTCGCAAGCCAGTCGAGTGCAGCCGGTCGCCAAAAAGCCGTGGGAAAGGTCTGTGAGGCCGGATAAGCCATTCCAGGTCAGGAATCTGCTCAGATGTCGCTGTACAGGCCTTCGGGTCTGATCTAGCCTTTGTTGGCAGCAAATCCTGCGGTTCGTAGCAGCCGAACGCCCCCCGAGCCGTATTGTGTTCCAGAAGAAGAGGTCTTCTCACATCGTCGGGCGCTGGCAATGAACCAAGGCAGGCAGCAAACCTGTCCAACTCCAGATCAGTTGGACGCTCTGGCATCGGGCTCGTTGATATCTGACGAGGCCCTATGGCTCGATGCGCACCTGGCTCATTGCGAGTCGTGCCGTGCCGCTCTCGCTGAAATCAAAGCAGACGATCGGTTATTCAGTGAGCTTCGGGCTGTGGTTCGTGCCGAAGAAGCGTCTGGTGCGAGGCCGATCCGGAATGATTCCGACGTGGCTCAAAACGGCAATGGTAAGGCCAACACAAACGGTAATGGCGCAGCAACGAAAGCGCTCGCCGACTCGATCGAGGGCTATGAGATCCTCGAAGAGTTATATCGCGGTGGACAAGGCGTCATTTACAGAGCGTTGCAACACGCGCCGCGCCGCGTTGTAGTACTGAAGGTGCTCTTGGGTGGCTCCTTCGCATCAGAGCGCGAGCGCTACCGATTCGATCGCGAAGTGGGGCTTGCTGCGTCGTTGCGCCATCCGAACATCGTCACCGTGTTTGAGAGCGGAACGGCGGGCATGCGACCCTACTTCACGATGGAGTATGTGAACGGGCAACGTCTCGATCAATTCCTCCAAAAAACCAACAGCTCGTTGGAGGATTCGTTACGACTGTTTCAGAGGATCTGCCGGGCAGTTCATTATGCCCATCAACATGGCGTGATGCACCGGGACCTAAAGCCGGGCAATATCCTCGTTGACGAAGCGGGTGAGCCGCGCGTTCTTGATTTTGGATTGGCCAAGTCAGCGACCGAAGAAACTGGAACAAGTCGGCGCGTCACGATGACCGGCGAGTTTATGGGGACCTTGGCATACGCCTCGCCGGAGCAAGTCGGCGGCGACCCAAGACGGATCGACATTCGCACCGATGTGTATTCCCTCGGTGTGATCCTCTACGAAATGCTCACCGGTCAACTTCCGTTTGACGCGACCGATCAACTCAGCGAGATGCTGCGGCAAATTACGGAGGAGCAACCGGCACCGCCTACCGTGGTGAATCCTGAACTCGACGCCGATCTGGAGACTATTCTCCTGAAGGTTCTGGCGAAGGATCAAGAACGTCGGTATCAGTCGGCCGAGGCCTTGGCGACGGATATCGATCGATATTTGAAGAACGAACCGATCGAGGCCCGGCGCGACAGCACGTGGTATGTGGTTCGCAAGGCGCTGCGACGTCACAAGGCGTCGGTCGCCGCGGCTGTGATGATGATGACGCTGGTTCTGGGCTTTGCGGTCACGATGACGATCATGTACCGCCACGCTGAACGTGAAGCGACGCGCGCCAAACAGACACAGGTGTTCCTGGAGGGTCTGCTCGGCTCGGCCAGCGCTGACAACTTGGGGCCGGATGTGAAGTTGCTGGAGGTGTTGGATCGAGCGGAGCAGCGTATACGAGAAGAACTAAGCGACCAGCCGGAAGTCGAGGTCGCGGTGCGCCAAACGATCGGGCGTACTTACGCGACAATTCGATCACTCAGTGCCGCCGAGCATCATCTTCGAGCAGCGCTGCGCATCAGCCGTGCTGTGTACGGTTCTGATCACGCGACCACCGCTGACTGCGCGTCGCTATTGGGTGTTGTCCTTGCTCAGCAGAACAACGCTCTGAGCATCGATCTTCAACGTGAGGCGCTGGCGATCAGGCGACGGTTGTTCGGTGATGATGACTCGTTGGTTGCTCAGAGTACGATGGACCTTGCATCGGCGCTGTGGCGTTGCGGTGGCCGTTCACGGTACGCTGAGGCGGAGCGCCTTTACGATGATGCGTTGGAACTCTATCGGGAGGCCGGGCCGACCCAGCATCGTGGGCTTGCCCGGTGTTTGCACAGCCTGGCCAGCTTGCGCCTTAGGCAGGACGAACATGATCGAGCTGAGCCGCTGCTGGCCGAGTCGTTGGCGATCATCCGGTCGTTGGGTGACGAGCAACGTCCTTACGCGGTGGAATTGATCCACGACTATGCGACGTTCCTCAGCTGGGCCGGCGACTACGAAACGGCGGACGCGTTGCTTCGCGAGTCGTTGGTCATCACACCGCGCGCGTTCGGGCAGATCAAAATGCCTTATCTGCTTTGGGAGTTGGGAAAGGTTCGCCATGCGATGCGCGATTACACGGAGGCTGAGGCGATGTACCGTGAGTCGCTGGTTGCCAGCTGCACTCGCCTCACCGAGAAATACCCCGAGGCTGGGGACCGACTACTGCAATGCATGATTCCGTTGTTGGCTGAAGATCACGGTACGCTTGAAGCGACAGCTTACTTGCGCGTTTTTCAGGAATTGCGTGGTATCAAGTGGGTTCCCAGACTGCAATTGGCGCAAGGGTTATTCGACGTCGGTGTCCTGCGATTGGACCAAGATGATGCAAAGGGTGCTGAAGACTTGCTGCGTGAATCGCTTGATATACGAAACAATCGAATGCCTCATGATCACGTGCAGGTGGCCGTATCCAAGAGTGCCTTGGGCGGCTGCCTCGTTCAACTTGGCCAATTCGCTGAGGCGGAGCCTCTACTGACAGAGGCCCATTCCGTTCTCAAGG
>CBDUST010000304.1:0-5249 GCA_965369945.1 uncultured bacterium
CGGCTGTCGTTGTTTGTGAGGTTGGCCCAAGTCCACGCGCCAAAGGGCGGCGTTTCAATCGGTGGTAAGCAGTTCAAGGGCGGCGAGTTTATCCCAGGTGAAGACTTAGCGAAGGCGACACCAGCAGAGAAGGCCAAGATTGAGGGCGGAAGAGATACCAAGAAGACAAACGGCAAGCAGAAGCAAACGGACTCGCCTCAGTTCAAGAAATGGTTTGGTGAGTCAAAAGTGGTGGATGAGAACGGCGCGCCGCTTCTGATGTTTCACGGCACGGGGGCGAGCTTCACGGAATTCGATAGCGAGTTTGTGTGGTTTGGCAATGCCACAAGGGCATCAAGCTACGCCGCTCAAGTTAAAAACAAGGAAGCCCCACAGGTTTTGCCGGTGTATCTGAGCATCACAAAACCGCTTGTTTTGCCGTTCGACATGAACGAAGAGGGCGACGCTTTTGATTGGCTGGAAGACATGGGATTACTGGAGCATTATGACGCAGACATTCCATCGACTGAGCAAATCGCTTTACAGTTTGTTAATTCCAGGGACTTTGTGAGTGCGGCAAAAAGCGCTGGTTTTGATGGGATAATCGGCAATGAAGCCGGTGACAGGACCGTAAGCCCGTTTAGCGCATCTCAAATCAAATCCGCCACTGGCAACCGCGGCGCATTCGATCCCGACAACCCCGACATCAGAATGTCAGTAGCTTAATGGCAATTGTCCCAACTAAGGAGCGCGCAAGTATGTCGTCGTTAAGGCTTACGTTTGAAAACGGGCGTGGTGAGGAATTCACGATGGCGATTTCGCTGGATGAATGCACCGCAAGTGATCTCATGATCCCCGTAGCCGAGAAAAGGCCCATTTCCTTCGCTGGCAATGGTCGCCGTCTGGACAGAGTGGTGGAAGTGCTAAGGCGGAAGCGGTTTCGCAAGGACTTGTTCATTGCTGAATGTAAACGCCTAGGAACGCTTTTGGCCGAGCGCATGGAAGATGCTGAAGGCTGGCATGACGAAAGCCGTGTCGAGCCCGCTAAAAGGCAGCTCAAGAACTTCCAGAAAACGCAATAGTTCCCATGGCAATTGTCCCAACAATCGGCGGCCGTCAGTGCTTGCATCCGGGCGAAGCGTTTCGCGCGGCCCAGGACAACGCGACCCCGTTTGATTTCTGGCAGCGGGCCAATAGCTACACGTGTCCACTGGGCGCGGAGCCGGGGAGCGCGTGGCTGCTGATGCTGCGTAACGACTTGGACAAGCTGGACGGGAACGCGTCGCATGAACTGAAGTGGGTTGACGGTAATCGCACACTCACGATCGCTTCACTCCTGCTCGTCAAATCGTCGGTGATGAATCTAGCGCTAGCCGGCGATAAGAAAGCGGCATGTCTGGTCGAGTTCCAGGACGAACGCCGCATTTTGAAGAAGTTTAGTTCCATCAACGCGCAATATAACGTGCGGATTCCAGCCCCCAGCACAACGTCTGGCGTGGGGCTCTATTACACCGATTCGACCGATACCGCAGCGGCTTTTACCGGGCAACTTGGAGTAACTCTTTCGGTACTGGGGAAATCGTTAGCGCTGACGTTCGACGAATCGGATGCAAGGGCTGTCTGGACGTGGCAGACGATGCTCGACGATATTTGGGAGAACTTGCCGGGTGCGTCAGTCGGCGATGGCCCGCTATTGCCCTACACGCCGGACGGTATACCGGAGGGGTGGCGATTCATTGGCGAGAATGCCTGGTACTCGCTTCACGAAGTCCTAGCGAAGATCAACTGCACGACGGCCTATGACCCGATCCTGGACACCCATTCATACATTCGGCTCGGCACGACTCAGGCAGGCTTGGCGGGTTCGTTGACCGCGTTGAAGAAGCGTCTGATGTATGACTACGACCCGGGCCAGGACTATCAGCTAGCCAACATGCCGGCGACCGTGCGGGTCTTCTTCCAGCGCCGGGAGCTATTTCACGGCATCGAGCGGGACACGCCAGACGATTCCAATTGGGAGATGGAACCGGTAGTCGCGAAGGACCGGGCCACGAGCATTACCGGCGCGACGACTGGTTCGGTGTTGAACGTTTGGGACGATCTGCCGGCTGAGTTTGACGACACGGGCGTTAATTCCAACTCAGCCGCCTTACAAACACGTGCTGACGAGATCGGGGACAACGTCCGGGATAGAATAGACGTCTCGGATGAACGCCTTAGAAGGATGCTCTCGGGCCTTGTGACGGATATCCTGCCCGGTAGCGAGATCACCGAGGCCATCTGGCGGGATTATGGGGACGAAACGGGGTTGGTGACGGAGGTGATTCGAAGGCCGGCGGAGGGTATCGGACAGAACTGTCGTAATTCTGTCGGCGAAAAGCTACAGACGCCAGACCTAGACCGGGCAACGCATCCGCTCTGGCCGCGGCTGTCTCAGCCGGTACGAGTTGACGACAGCTCTAGCGACACCGGCGCTAATCTGGATCCCAACAGCGACGGGCTATTCCCCGGCTTTGTACGCCGCTGGGCCAATGGCGGCTTTATCGATCTCGACGCGTGCTGGATCCGGCCGGTCGACCTTCAGGGTGACAGAGAAACGAAGGTTGGCAATTTAAGGCAACTCGATACCCTAATCGGACGCTTGAGCGGGGTTGAGACGAGCGAGGAGTCCACGCGTCCGGTCTATCTTGTGCGAGAAGGCTCTGGCAGTGCAGGGAAGGGGGCACCGATTGGTACGGTTTGGGGTGGCGTATTGGCGCCAATCGCAGACGTCGGAGACAAGTATTACATGGATCGCGACGGCGTAGCCGATACCGACTGGGCGCTCATGGACGGATTCAGCAACGCCAACCCCGGTAGCGGCCTTGTTACATGGGACCGCAGAGGCTCCCCAGAAAAGGATACGTTTTTTATCCGTGCGCGGGATTCGATCAGCGATGCCGACAACACGGCCGCGGGACGTACTGTCGCGCCAGTTACCCCGCAAGTCGATCTTGTGACGTTGAGCGATCATTTCGATCACACCCATCAGATTCTGGACTTGTGCGAGCAACTAGCTGACCTCACGGGCGGCGGTGACGTGGAACTGTGTGCTTGGGATCCCGCCAGCCCTGGCGTTTGTGACGATCAGGGCACTTCCGGCGTGAGGGATATATTGGATTTCACAGCGGCTGCGCCAGATGGGGTGCTGGAGCACACATTCACGAATGGGCAAGGCGTGGCGGATCCTACCGTTAATGACATCGAGATGACGCCGCCTAATAAGCAGTGGCATTGGTTCGAGCGGGTGGGCGAGACGTCTGACGAGGTGGTTCCGCCGACCGCCGCGATCTTCCAGCAGGTTTCGCAACCGATGATTCCATTGCCGCTACAGCCCGTCGCAGCCGGGGCTGTTTACCAGGACGACGGTTCGCCGTGAGGGCTATAACGATATCGCAGCCCTTTGCGTCCCTGATTGCCGACGGCCATAAGTTCGTCGAGAATCGTACGTGGCCGACGCCTCACCGCGGACAGCTGGCAATCCACGCAGGGAGGGGCACGCAGTACCTGAGCCGATCTGAGGTATCGCAGTCAGCTCAGGGTGTGATCGCTGTGTGTGAGCTCGTTGCGTGCTTGCCGATTAGTTCTATTCTTTCGAATGCGGAGCAGACGCCCGAGGCGATCGCTTACGGCGTACATACGTGGCTTCAGCTGCGCGAGCACGATCACACCGAGGGGCCGTACTGTTGGATTTTGGCTGGCGTCCGGAAAGTCGGGCCGTATCCATGTAATGGCAAGCAGGGGCTTTGGGACTTCGACATTGTCTAAGCCACGTGTCTTGGATTCCCCCGCCGCGGCCGTTTGAACTTCTTAGCATCCCGCCGCTTGATCCGGATTTCGCCGCATCCCATCCGGCCCATCCGCTCGCTGGGCAACTCGCCGCTTTTGCAATACCGGGTGACCTGCGAGTGGCTCACGCCGATAATCTCTGCCGCATCGTGTGTCGTAATGTAGTCGTCCATGGCGTCATTCTAAATACTTCCCGGATTAATTGCAATAGGTATTGCGGTTAGACGAATAACATGGTAGAATGAGGGCATGAGAGAGAGGGAGCACAAAGCAAACCTCGGAAACAAAAGGCGAAACACGATGGCAATCATGACAAAAGAGCAAGCTGACAAATGGGTTGAAGCAGGCCGAGCGATTGTCGATGGAGTGACTAACCACGATGGGCGACGCTGGGCGATCGTCACGGATTACCAAGAGCAAACCGTCAACCACTACGAGCTTGACGACTGACCTACGTTTCGCCGCTCGGCCTCCTCGTCGGGGGCCGGGCAAGCGAAGCACCACGAAAGGCGAAACGACATGTACTACCTACAGCACTTTGACAGATCGATCGTTAGAACATGGGCCAGAGATCGCGACGCCGAATTCGAAACGTTTGATTCTGCCCTCGACGCGTTGGAGCGTTGCGACGAAATCCGTGACGGCTTCGCCAACGACGGCATGCGACGCCGGTGCAGAGTAGTCGACGACGATGCGAACGTGATTGAGTACGGAAGTAAAACAGCAGAGAAGAAACTAGCCAGAGGGTACACAATGGGATCGGGAGTGCAGAACGTTTAGATGGCTGGCAAGCGAAACACCAACACGAGGCGAAATGATGAAGGCCGTGGAATTGTTCGGAAAACATCGCATTATGGTTGACGTGGAACTCGCTGAGGATTGCGTTAAGCGGGTTGTTCAGTTGTTGCTTGTGGACTGGAAATTCGCCGGGCAATCGACTGATCAAAAAGGGTTCGTTTTTAGCCGTCACGATGAAGTCGCGTTTTTGTACCATGATTCCGGGGATGTCACCGTTGAGGTGATTCAACCTTCCGGGTACATGTCGCTATCAACTGAACGATACGAGGGTAGCGAGCGATGCCGTACAGCCTCCCAAACTCGGTGATTGACCTGGAAGCCACGCGGGTGATCGTGATCAGCTGGCCGGACGGGCATTGGAACCGAACGCTACGCAATTGGATCAAGGCGCGATTCTGGCGGCGGCCGAATAGCCCCAACGTCGGCATGCACCCGGAAGAAGACGATCAGATTATCGACGTGATCCGGGCCGATCTCATCTGCGCCAAGAACTGGGCCATCCGAGAGCATGTGATCGATAACCCCGGCAGGTACAAGCACTTTCTGTTCATTGAGCGGGACGTCAAACCCGAGATCTATGCGGATGACATGTTCCGCGAGAAGGCCGATATCGTCTGCTGCCAGGTGAAGGTGCGCAACGAGGC
>CBDUST010000305.1:0-5246 GCA_965369945.1 uncultured bacterium
AACGTCACGTCGAGCGAGCCTGGAGAATCGTTTGGCAACGTTCCGAAGAAATCCAACGTGATCGGAGCTTCGGATGGGAAGATTGTGATGCCTAGGTCGTGACACAGATCGACGTCATCCGAGGCCAGCACGTCAGCGAGCGTACCGGAATCCAAGAATCCGCGGAACGCGCTGAAGTCGTCGGGGTCGACGTCGGAAGTGGCAGCACCTTCCAGCGTGGTGACCTGAATCGTGTAACTCCCGGCTGAGGTCTCCACTAGCAGCGCTTCCTCAATGCCCAGGCCGCCGCGATCCGACGAACCGACCATGTTGTTGCCGCTGTCGAAAACCTCGAGCAGGTAGTCGTCAGCGCCGGTCAGAACGACCGAGATGATCGAATCGGCTCCAATGTCCGAGGCGGTGTACACATCCGTCTCTCCCTCGCCCGCCGTTCCAACCAGCGCAACGGGATCCAGATCGAATAGCGGTGGCAGGTTTCCGGCGACTTCTTCCTCGGTCATCTCGTTGGACGGGACATTCTCGAACAGGTGGTCATTGGTCCAGCCACCCAGGAAGACGTCCAGATCACCGTCGCCGTTGGAATCGAACACCGCTGCATGCCAGCCTCTGTGGACGCTGCCGGAGGGGAACTCATCGCCGGGCGTCCAATCGATGAAGGAGATTACACCGTTGACGGAGGTATTCCGGAGGATCACGGGGCGGGTGGTGTCGCCACCGACGAACAGGTCGACACGGCCGTCGCCGTTGAGGTCAGCTGCGGTCGGCTTGGTGCCGATCCTGCACGCCACCGAATCAGGCAAGTTGCCAATCAGGCTGAACGAAACGGTTCCATTCCCATTCACGCCCGCATTCCTCAGGATAAAATCGGTCGCCCCAGCGGATCTGTTGGTCCAATAGACGTCTATGTCGCCATCGCCGTCGAAGTCGCCCGGCTCCATCGCGTTCTCATTCGATGAGGCGTTCCCAAGATTTAACTCGCTACCGGCGTAGTCAAAATCACCGTCCTGAGTGCCGAGTCCATTGCGATTGTTGTAGTACAGATAGTTACTCCCCCAGTTGGAGATCAGAATATCCATCGTACCGTCGCCGTTCATGTCCATGGTGGCGACATCCACCGTGTAGTCGCAGTCGCTCGGCACCAGCGCACTACCCGCGCCCAACAACGAGAAGTTCCCGGCACCGTCGTTGAGCCTGAGGAAGTCCTGAGACTGGTTGGGGTAGTTGCCCAGCCACAAGTCGATCGTTCCGTTGCCGTCGAAATCAACGGCCACACCGCTGCACTCCGGAGAACGGGTCAACGCGCCGCAGCAACCGCAGCCGGCACTCCCATCCCCCCCTTGATTGATCTGTTGGAAGGTGACGACTACTCCATCCTCGACTTGGGCGACATACAGCTTGTCAACCCCGCCGTTGCCCGGGGTGTTGCCATCGTTGGTCACCCAGATATCCAGATACCCGTCACCAGTGAAATCGCGAAAGAAGATGTTCCGGGTGACGTCGGTGCTGGAGAATCCCGGGATGAGCGGAGCACCGCTGACCTCGTTGAACGTGCCGCCATCGTTTCTATAGAGCTTGTTTTTGCGCTGGCCAAAATCGGACTGTGCGACTGCAATTACGACGTCCAGATCGCCGTCGTTGTCAAAGTCGCCAAAGTCCACTTCCTTCTCGTTGTTGGCTGTCTCGCCAACGACTTGGACAATGCGGTTACCGGTCACATTCTGGAAGTTCAACGTGCCGGCGATCTGAGGTTCGCCGCCAGATGCAGCCGACCCGACGCCGGCACACGCTGCGGTGACAAACACAGTGATTCGCTTCATTACTACTACCTCCTGACGACGGTTTGAGATTGGACCAAATTAGTTCTGTACGGGTGTAGGTGCGGATTTGCCCAGGGTCGATCGTCTCGAAGACCTGGAACCTACCGAAGCCTATAAAGCAAAATCGAGCAGACGCACCTACCTTCTCTAATGTGCCACCGGGCGTCAGCGCACAGGCGAAGTGTAAGCCAAGGCGGCCCAGGATGCCAGCACTCTTTTTGAGACTTCTCGCTTCGGCGAGTCTTGAGCCATCGCCATTTTGAGACTCTGGCGGGTGTGCGGAAGCTAATTGGCGTTCCGATAGTGTAAATCAACATCGCCGTGGAGGCAGGGCAGCAGGTCCTGAGCAACGCTTAGCTCACGGACGCGGCCCCCCCGGTTGGTGAGGAGGGCGAGGAAGGCGGACGCGTCGACGGTGCCGTTGAGGTCGAAGCTAGTTCGAGGTCGTCCAGAAGACATGGTCAACGCAATCCAGCCATGGGTATATGAATATGAAGCTCACTACACGAACTTCGTATCGAGTCCTCACTTCACCAGTACCCGCCTGTACATGGTCCGCCGGTGTGCCGGCAAACGTCCTGACCGTATCGGAGTTGAGCGATTGCGTTGCTGTGCCAACAACATCCCACATATTCGTGTTGAAGTTCCAGAATGAGATTGCGAGTTCCAAACCGACGGTGTTCGCCGACGATTCAATCGTCACGTCGAGTGTCAATGGAGAATCGTTTGGCAACGTTCCCGTGAAATCCAGCGTGATCGGAGCTTCGGCTGGGAAGAGTACGATGCCCGGGTTGTAGCACAGCTTGTCGTCATCCGATCCCAGAAGGCTGTCCAGGTCACCGGAGTCGTGGAAACCGCGGAAAGCGCTGAACTCGTCGGGACCGACAGTGTTGCGCAGCGTGTTCTCATAGAACTGGTTGGGAACGGCGCCAAACCCAAACCCAACGTCCTGCCCATCGGCGCCGGTGAGGTACAGATCCAAATCTCCATCCATGTCGAAGTCGAGAAGGTCAGCGGACAACCGTTGGAAGTTTCCCAGATCCGGCAGCAGCGTTTGTGCGCCGTTCGCCGTGACATGATCGAACGTACCATCGCCGTTACCCATCCAGATCTCGACTGACTCACTACCAACGGTCGTAATCACGGCCGCGATAATGTCAGCCGTGCCGTCTAGGTTGATGTCACCGACCTCCAGGTCGTAAGCGTGTCCCATGACGCCGGGTAGAGACGATTGAGTGAACGTCCCCGGATTTTCAGGATCATTGAGGAATACGGCGGCAGCATTGAATCTGGCAAGGGCAAAGTCAGCCAGGCCATCTGCGTTGAAATCAGCGGCAATGCCGGCGAGACCAGAGAAGTCGATCGCCTGCGCTACGGTAAAGCTGTAATCCGGATCGCCCGTATTCAGGAATAGTCGCGACGTGCCTGACTCGCTCACGCCAATTACATCATCGTGGCCGTCGTGATTGGCGTCGATGAAGAAGGAATCGTGCATCGATCCGCTGGGGGCGGACAAGACCATCGCCGGGTCGAATGTCTTGCCACCGTTGTTAACGAAAACTTGCACCTGCGAAGTGAAGCGGAGCCCGACGGAGATATCAACAAAACCATCATGATTGATATCAGTGTGACAAATATCGTCCGGCGAACCCGGGAAAGACGGATTGGGAATCCACGCCGCGGTGTCTTCAAGGAATCGTCCCGGCACGCCAAGATAGTTGTTGACCAGAATTCTAACGCGCGATCCGCCACTGTTTGAGGCCGCTTGAACCCATTCCGGCAGGCCGTCGTTGGTTAGGTCGACGAAATCTGCATCGTAGGAAATCGCATCCATGACGTAGCAGCCATCCTGGGGTACGGTCGTCGCGAACTCACCGTTGTCGTCTGATGTAAGCGGCTCCATCTTTATCGCAGAGAAGTTCTTTCCAGCATTGTTGATTCGCAACGCCGCCCAGGTGTCGTTGAAAAGGTTGTTTGACGAGTCATCGATCAGGTCCGGATATCCATCACCGTTGGCGTCTCCGATATCCGCATCCTTCACACGTGCCAGGTTTAGATTGGGGTCTCCAAGGAACGTTGATACGTCCTTGTTGTTGTCGATCTGGGTTCGCTGCACAAACGAAAGCAGTGCGCCCGGCGAAGTGATGACCTTGAATGAATAGACTTCGCTCGTACCATTGACGCCGATGACGCGCACGTCCAACGGCGTCTTGGGGATCGGCTGATTGATGCCGTCAATTCGCTCGCCGACGGGAACCCGCACTTGAATAAAGTCATCGCGCCAAACATACGGTGTAGCACTGTGAATGGTGAGCTGATCGTCGGCGAATGTAACTTCACTCACACCTGCTGCAAAGGAGCCAAAGCCCTCGCCGCGAAGCGTAATGATCTCATGCACCCGCTGTTGAGGCGGCGAGATCGAGTCGATGGCGACGATGCCCAGTGCGCCAGCGGCGGCACATGGCGTGATCGCAAAAGTCACCAGCAGAAAGTACACGGTCAGCGCTGACAGAGGCAGACTCGATCGGAAGCCTTGGAGTGTCGTGCCGGCGCAACGTAACGCCGCGTCAAGGGATTTGGTAGATCGGACCATGGGTTCGCCTTTCTCGCTCAAACCATTTGGGACGCTGCCAATTGTACACTCCACTCCCTTTCGATCATGTCGTATTTACTCCGCTTTATTTGTGGGCAGGATCGAGTCGGACCGCTGGACGACACGCTTGGAGCTATCGGAGTAAGCTCTTGTGGTGTCCAAGCCCAAGCGAAAGCACAAACGCCCCGGAGCGCGCCACACGCCGGTCGGGCCTACGACCGAACAGCTCGTCGCCCAACTACAGCAGCGCGTGCTTGAGGTTCGATCGACCGCCCCTGAGCAGGCGGGCGCGATCTGGGGCGCGATCCACAAGCTACTGCTCAAGACCGCTTGCGACCGGGCGGTGGTTGGCCGAATCATCGTGGCTCGCGATTCGGATACGCTCGCCGCGCTCGTTGGCGCTCTTGAGCGGGGCGATCCCGAGCCATTTGACCAGCCGCAACAAGAGGAGGCGGTGAGTTTCGACATTCCGCACGAGACTCGCAAGATGGCGATGCGCGCCTTCCGCAAGCGCCTCAAGCTCACACGCCTAGACCATGAATCGAAGCTCGGCGTCGGACCGATGTCCAGTGGGCGCAAGGCGGATGTGGACGCGATCCTTCCACCCCACGAGTATGCAACGCAGGTGTGGGAAGCGCTCGTCGCTGACGGCAAACTCAAAGCCGCCGGTCAAGGATTCTACGCGCTCGCCGAGGAATGAGTTTGGGCATCAATCGCGGAGCCTATAAACCTTGTTCGATGCCTTCTTCAAACTCCCTCTCCCCTTGGGAGAGGGTTGGGGTGAGGGTTCTTCTGATTCCTCGACGCCATCTTCCTAATGCCTAGTGCCTTCTTCT
>CBDUST010000306.1:0-5228 GCA_965369945.1 uncultured bacterium
GCGATGATCCGACGCGGTCGATTCATCCAGAACATTAAGCGACGCCCGGCCGACCGTGAGCAAGTTCTCATCAGCGTCGTCAGTATCATCGGCCAGCACGGTCAACACGCCGAGGTTCAACGGCCCGGTTCGCCCCGTGAGTTTCACGCCGCCGATGAGATCGACTTGACGCCCCGCAGCATCCAACCCGATGCGCCGCGATTGGAACGGCAACGGATTACTGCGAATCCCGCCGAAGGCGAAGATTCCCGCGTCCTGCAAGAAGAAATCTCGTTTCTCAGGGAAAAACAAGGGGAATCGCGTCAGGTTCACTCGCCGTTCATCGACTTCCGTTTCAGCGAAATCCGTATTGAACGTCAGCGCCAATGTCATCGAAGGCGTGAGCTTGTAAAACGCATCGAACCCCGCATCGAGATCAAGACCGTCGCCGCGAACATCGTCCGTGCGAAGTGTGGACTTCGCATACGGCTTGAAGTCCAGCCCGATGCCTTTGTCAAGGTCGCGAATCTCCTCCAAGACGCCTGCATTCGCAACAGACATCGCACTTTTGTTTTGAGTTGGAGCTGACCAACGAATCTGTTCGTTCGAGCGACGGATCGTTCGTTGGATATTGAACCCCCATTGCGTGGTCGCTTGGTTAAACGCGATCGTCTTGAAGGGAATCGCAATCTCAGTGGTCCATCCTTGTTCGTCAATCTGAGATTTGGCGTACCATATTCCATCCCAATCATCGCGCACGGAGCTGTTGTTCTCGATCAGTGATTCACGACGCACGCCCAATGGGTTCACGACAAAGAAATAACCGTTGCGATGATCGAAGTACGGATCGAGAACTATCAAGATGCGATCGTCCGGCCCGAGGTCGGCATCACGCTGGAGTTGCTTGGCGATGATTCGGTCCGGCTCAGTGTCGAAACAGCGAATCCCAAAGTAAATGAAGTCGCTGTCGTAGAGGATGCGCACTTCGGTGCGCTGACTCGGTGGGGCCCCTTCAATCGGCTCGACTTGCGTCAAGTCATCGATCAGCGCTGCACTCTTCCACTCCGGATCGTCAAGTACGCCGTCGATTTGGGGCGCTGTCTCAGTTCGGACCAACGAAACGCGCGGTGTGCTCGCTATCAGCTCCAAAGCTTCTTGATCGGATTGCGCGAAGACCGTCGCTGCAGACAGGCAACAAACAGATATGGCGATGACAGACATCCATCGACACGCTCGCATCCTTTGGTCGATCATGTTCGTGTTCTTATGATTCCAATTGCGGACGGTTGGGGTCGGTCCACTCCAAGTGGAAGAACTTCCCGCGCGGTTGATCGACCCGTTCATATGTATGGGCGCCAAAGTAATCGCGCTGGGCCTGGATGAGATTGGCCGGCAGCGTCTCGGTTCGATAGGCGTCGTAGTACGCCAAAGCCGAACTGAACGCCGGCGTGGGGATGCCCTGCAACGCAGCGTGTGACACGACTTGCCTCCACGCGGCTTGCCGCTTCGCGATCTCCCCCCGGAAGAACGAATCAAGCAACAAGTTCGCCAAATCCGCATCGCGCTCATACGCATCGGTGATCTTTTGTAGGAACGCTGCACGAATAATGCATCCGCCTCGCCAAATGCGCGCGATCTCGCCGAAGTTGAGTTTCCAATCATATTCCGCTTGCGCCGCAGCCATGAGTTGAAACCCCTGGGCATAGGCGCAAATCTTCGAGCAATACAAGGCATCGCGCACAGCGTCTTCAAGACCCACACCCCCAACCCCTCTCCCAGGGGGAGAGGGGGGTAAGAAGCCCTCACCCTTTTCTGTGAATGAAGGTGTTTCGGTTGGTCCTGCTAACACCTTCGATGCGGCGACGCGCTCGTCTTTGAGGCTACTCATACCGCGGGCAAAGACCGCTTCAGTAATACTTACCGAAGGCACGCCCAGCTCGAGTGCGTTGATCGCCGTCCACGTGCCCGTGCCTTTCATGCCTGCTTTATCAAGAATCACATCAACCAACGGCTGACCCGTCACCGGATCGTCTTGGCGCAATATGTCGGCCGTGATCTCGATCAAATAGCTTGCAAGCTCGCCTTCGTTCCACTGCGTGAATATGTCGCCGATCTGTTTGGGTGCAAGGCCCGATTGTGTTCGCAGCAGGTGGTACGCCTCCGCGATCAACTGCATGTCCGCGTATTCGATCCCGTTGTGAACCATCTTGACGTAGTGGCCTGCACCGTTGGGCCCGATGTAAGCCGTGCATGGTTCACCTTCGCCCCCGGAAGTTGGCTGACCTGTCCGGGGGTCCACCTTCGCTGCAATTGATTCCCAAATCGGCTTCAACGTCTCCCACGCGCGCTCATCCCCCCCGGGCATAAGCGAAGGCCCGTACCGCGCCCCAACCTCGCCCCCGGAAACGCCTGAGCCAAAGAAGGTCAATCTGCCGCGGTAGTCTTTCTCACGCCGAATGGTATCGGTCCACAAACTGTTGCCGCCATCCACCACGATGTCGTTTGGTTGTACCCCAGCTTCGATGAGCTGCTCACACACCGCATCCACCGCCGGCCCAGCTTTGACCAACACAATCATCACCCGCGGCGGTTTGATAGCCGCAACAAATTGCTCAAGCGTCTCGCACCCGACCAGCCCGCCGGCTCCTTCTCTCCCTCTTGTCCCCTCTCCCCCCGGGAGAGGGCTAGGGTGAGGGTCTTCCTTCCTTAAGCCCTCTCCCTCTGGGAGAGGGTCTGGGTGAGGGTCTTCTTGGATTTGGTTGCTCGCTCCCGCTTCTCCCTCACCCCCAACCCCTCTCCCAGGGGGAGAGGGGGGGCCGACTCCCTGTGCGTTTGCGGCCGCCGATTGATACTGCGTCGAATATTGCTCGATGAATTCATTAGTAACGGAAGTCGTGCGGTTATAGACCGCCACACGATACCCGTGGTCAGCCATATTCAGGACAAGATTCTTGCCCATGACCCCAAGGCCGATGAGACCAACGTCGCATATTTCTTGGTCGAATCGAATCGTCATAGTCAGCCATCATCATGGCGCCGACGCGAAATGACAAGCGAGGGATGTCGGTGGTAGGAACCCCGTCGTCCAACGGCACGCGATACGCACTCGGTTACGGTTTCTGTCCTATCTTGTCTAGTGCTTGTGCAGCTGCATCACGCACCTCTGCGACCGGATCATTGAGCAGCAGCGACAACTCGGCCCTCGCAGGCTCTGCCTCTGCACCGATACCTCCCAGCGCAGTGGCAGCGGCGGCGCGCACGAACTGGCTCGGGTCCTTTAGAGTGACTACAAGATCCTTCACCAATGGTGCTGCTTCCGGGCCTGCTTCAAGGAGCGCATTCGCGGCCCTCCAGCGCATTCCCCACGATTGATGTGCAAGGAAGCTACGAAGCATGGGAAACGCCGGTGCCGGGTCGTCTGCGATCGCACAAACTGCTTCGGTGACCACGATACGAATCTGCTCGTCAGGATCCTCAAGCATTTCGATGAGGTGCGGCAATGCATGTCTTGCATCTCTGCCATGATGACCAAGCGCAAACGCAGCCCACATACGAACACCACGTTCGTCGTCAAGTCGCTCAATCAGCGCTGGGACAGCAAGGCTGCCTTCAGTAGGGATGATGGACAACGCCATCGCAGCGTTGGCGCGCACATCAGCGTTCTCGTCGCTTAATGCGGCGATCAACGACGGAATGGCGACGGTAGCTTCAGAGCCGTCCTGGCCCAGTAGGCCCAGCAAATGCCCGGCCCATGCGCGTTTGCCGGCACTTGGAGATTCGTCAAGCATCCTGGTCGCCTTAGTGGCTAGCCACGATCGCTGCCATGGCCACATGCGAATGCTGATCAAGCGATTAACAACCCTATATGCGGCCTGGCTCTTGAAATCATCGATCGAACCGGCAGACACAATCAAGACCGTCGTTGGGACCGCGCCAAGCCAACCAACGCGCTGAATGCGCGGTGCGGTGTGGACAAAATGCCCACCGACAAGTAGCCCGGTTGCGGCCAGGGCCCATCGCCAACGGCGCCTCGTCTTGTAGAGTTTCTTCTCGCGCTTGGCTGTTTGCCCGCATTCACTGCACGTCATCGAATCGGTGCCGGACATGTTGTACCAGCACCTGGGGCAGCGACGGCGACCCTTGGATCGATCGCGTAGCAGCGACGAATAGAGCAGCCATAGGCCGACCAGGCCGAGCGCTGCCCCGCCGATCCACCAGAGCCATGCTGTCCAGGGGTAGCCGGTCATTGGGGGTTATTGTCCATGATTGGGTTCGTGGGTCAATGTGGGTGGATGCAAGAAACCTGCGTCGTTCTTGGAGTCGGTCGCCGGACGCTTGCCGAGCGTCCGCGGGTTACCACCCCGCGGCTAGGTTCGATTGAGCATATGCGGGTGCCACCGACAGCGACCGAAGGGAGTCGTCGGTGAGTATCGAATAACCTCGCACGAACTGCACGCACCATTCGCTCGCCTCTGGGCTCGCTCGCTGTGCGTGGCACCCCATAGTACAGCGACGGATTCGCTCGCATATCCTTATGGATCATGTGTGGGCGATATAGCCTTAATGCTCGGGCGGATGAGATCGTCGAGCTGTTTAAGCTGGCCGAGTCGATTGCGTTTGGGCCGCGATACAATATTGCGCCGACGCAGTCTGCGCCCATCGTTCGATTCGACGGCGAGACAGAGCAACGACGACTCGATCTCGTGCGATGGGGGTTGACGCCAAAATGGATGAAGGGTCAACGGCCGATCATCAACGTGCGCAGCGAAACGATCGGAGAAAAACCGACGTTCCGCAAAGCGTTTCAACAACGGCGGTGTCTCGTGCCGGCGACGGGCTTCTACGAATGGCAGAAGCTGGGCACAGCCAAGCAGCCGTTTCATATTCGTCAGCACAATCAACCGATCTTCGCCTTCGCGGGGATTTGGGATCGATTAAAGGCGGCCGATGATGAGTTGCTGGAGGCGTTCGCGATACTGACGACATCGCCCAATGCCGTGACGGCCCCGATTCATAATCGGATGCCGGTGATTCTTGAGCCGGCCGGTTGGGAGTGTTGGCTCGATCCGACGATTGAAGAGGTGGGGGAGTTGGCTTATCTTTTTGAGCCAATTCCAGCCGAGCGGACGATCGCGGAGCCGGTGAGCACCCATGTCAACAGCGCAGCCCACGACGATGAGCGGTGCATCGAGCCGTTGGCGGAGGGGCCGTAGAGGCCCGACACAACCACCAGTGCAAATTCCTCTCAA
>CBDUST010000307.1:0-5199 GCA_965369945.1 uncultured bacterium
ATCCGTAGGGTCCGCTGTGCGGACCATCTTCATTGAGCGGAGTGCCGTAGTCGAGTACTCGACAATCGACGCGCTTCTTTTCCAAAAAGAACGTTCTGCTTGGTGCACCGTTCAGACGAGGAACGATCCAGGGAGGCAGCTCGCAGAAGTGGCCGATTCAACTGGTGAATAAGAATGGTCCGCACAGCGGACCCTACGGACAAGAGAAGGTCCTACGCCAACCCTTGCGCACCGAGCCAGCGCTCAGCATCGATCGCTGCTTGACAACCCATCCCCGCTGCCGTCACCGCTTGGCGGTATTCGCTGTCGGCCACGTCGCCGCCGGCAAACACACCCTCGATGTTCGTTTCGCTGCTACGGCTGGCCAGCTTGACGTACCCCGCATCGTCGAGCTCGATGCCTGAGCCCTTGAGGAAGTCCGTCGCCGGCGTGTGACCGATCGCGATGAACAGACCTTTGACGTCCAATCGTGTTTCATCACCTCCGACCGTGTCCTTGAGCATCACCGCTTCGATCTTTTCCTCGCCAACAACTTCGCTAACAACCTTGTTCCACGCAACCTCAACGTTCGGCAAACCAAGCGTCCGCTCCTGCATGATGTTGGACGCGCGCAGCTTGTCACGACGGTGGATAATCGTAACCTTCGAAGCGAACTTGGCGAGGTAGCCTGACTCCTCCATTGCCGTATCACCACCGCCGACGACCGCTAGGTGTTGATCACGGAAAACCGGTAGCGCACCATCACATACAGCACACGCGCTCACCCCGCCGCCGGTTTGGGCGAGTCGAAGTTCGTTCTCCTGCCCCATCCAATTCGCCGTCGCCCCCGTGGCAATAATGACAGCATGTGCTTGCACGACCGATCCCTTGGAAGTCGTCAAGTTGAACGGCCGTTTCGAGAAGTCACACGACTCGATGTCCCGACCGACCACGCGCGTTCCGAATCGTTCAGCCTGCTTTTGGAAGTGCTGCATCATCTCCGGGCCGGTGATCCCATCGGGAAAGCCCGGATAGTTCTCGACCTCGGTGGTGAGCATGAGCTGACCGCCGGGCAGCACCGGGGCCGGATTCTGCTTCGGCACGCCGATGAAACAGATCGGATCAAGATTCGCGCGGGCAGCGTAGATTGCAGCCGTCCAGCCCGCCGGTCCGCTGCCGATGATGATCAGTTTCTCGACTTCAGCCATGAGGAGAGATCAACTGGCAGAGGCGTCGCAAGTATTCCAAACCAAGTCGTTACTGTTTGATTGATCGACCGCGAAAGCCTACTCGCGAGAGATCGCTTTGACAGGCGGCCAGAACACAAGATCACCAAAGGCCGCATCGTCAGAGTGATCGGTGCCTCGATCGTCCTGGTTGTCCTCGCCACGGGCATAGAGCAAGCAATCACCGTCGTCCAACCAAAACCGCTCTTCGGCCGTATCCAGCGCTGTTCTGGAATCGAGTCGGCGGAATCGAAGGTGCCCGTACGCCCGATCGTACGGATCAATATCCGAAATCTTCCGCACGTACTGCCCGTACAGCTTCTCCTGATCATCGGGGTAGGTCCCAAGCTCCTTATGGTAGGCGCACAGCCCCGCGGCCATGATCGTCCCACTGACGCCGGCGACCAGTTGATTCCGCACGCCGAAGACCACTTCGATGTTCTGCATCGAATAAATGACGGCGGCGTAGCGAACCGAGTTCGTTCGATCGAACTGGGTCTCGCTCTCAAGTATCAGATCGTACTGCTTGACGCGCCAGCGCCTCCACCAATCATCGTAGACGAGTTTCAGGCGGTTCTTGGAGTCGGAAAGGCTACTGTGTACCGGCGCGATCATCCGCCATCGTCGAGCCGCCCCGAATCGCTCCAGCGGTGAATTCTTGGATTGAATTGCGCCGAACGTTGCCGCGAACTTCTCAGGATCCGCCTGTTCACCGTGGTCGAAGACTTCGTCCAGCAATGCCGCGGAGATGATCCTGTCGCCCTCGGGGATCTCCAGGTGCTTACTGTCGGGCCTCAGGAACGGCAGTTCGAATTTCCCGATCTCCACATACTGTTGCGGGGTGATGTCGTCGGCATAGCTGTAGAACACATCCCGCAGATTTGCCAGCGCATCGACGAGCAGTTGGATGCTGTGCAGCTTCTCCTCGAGAAACTGGCGATCCGTCAACTGCCGCAGAACGAAAATGTGCGCCACCGCCAGATCAAGTCCTTCCTGCGTCTGAGAGGCTTCCAGCAGGCGATATACCTCAGCGGTGGCAAACGCCGCGATCGTGTCAACCGCGCTCAGGTACGGGAACTCGTTCCTGCGAAGGCTCCCATCGACGGCAATCTGGGCCATGATCCCCGCCTGCCGATAGGCCGAGTCAACTTCCTCCTCACCGTAGGGCAAGCCAAGGATGTTGTGGTTCTTGCAGTCCAAAATGGCTTGGGCCATGCCGGCGTTTGATTCCGCCCAGCCGCTGACCTCGGACCATTCACTCATGCCCGGATGGATGGTGTTGAGATTAAAATCCTCGCCTACCTCGAACGGAGGCGGATCAAGTGTCAGATACGCATCAAAAAGCGTGCGATAGCTCTTGATCTCGTCGGTGCCGCTGACCGTGTTGTGGTCGTTGAGTTGGCTGATCACACGCTGGTGCTGGCCGGCAGCGGGCATAACCATCAACAGACCCAATCCCAAGCCAATCCGCCTCATATCGCTGAATCGAAGACTGCTCATGCGTTGGTCCTTATTTCTCCATTCCATCCCGAAACCTGCATCACGCCATCGTACACACTCAGCAAGCGCCGGTCAGCCCTTTGCCACTCAACCCGACCCGTGCAAAGCAGGTCGAGCGTGTTGGCGATACTATTGCCCGGTTACCAAACCGCTCAGCGACACCCCTTGAAGGAAGGAGGTATGTGCCGATGATCGTCGGCGTTCCCACCGAAGTGAAGGCTGATGAGTACCGCGTCGGGCTCCGACCGGTCGGCTCGGAGCTGTTGACCCGACAGGGCCATCATGTCCTTATCCAGGCCGGGGCTGGTCTTGGGGCCGGTTTTACTGACCAGGAGTATGACGCAGCGGGAGCCAAAATCGTTCCCACAGCGGAGGATCTGTGGGCTAAGGCGGACCTTGTCGTGAAAGTGAAGGAGCCTCAGGCCGCTGAGGTCCAACTCATCCGCCCTGAGCAGGTCATTTTCACCTATTTCCACTTTGCCTCCAGCAAGGAGCTGACACTCGGCTGCCTGGATCACCAGTGCATCGCCGTGGCCTACGAGACGCTAACCGACGACGAGGGTCGGCTGCCGCTGCTGACCCCGATGAGCGAAATCGCCGGCAAACTCTCCATCCAGGAGGGGGCGGACTATCTGGAGAATCCCCACGGCGGGCGTGGCGTGCTGCTGGGCGGCGTGCCCGGCGTCGAGCCGGGACGTGTCCTGGTCCTCGGCGGCGGCGTAGTCGGCACCTGGGCGGCTCGTATCGCCGCTGGGATGGGCGCCAACGTCATCATCCTCGATATCGACCTTGATCGACTCCGACACCTCGACGAGACCATGCCCACCAACGTCGATACCGTCTACTCAGACCCCCATGCGATTCGAGAGTATCTGCCCCGAGCCGACCTCGTCGTCGGGGCGGTGCTCATTCCCGGGGCCAAGGCGCCGCATCTGATCTCGCGCGAGGACCTGAAGCGCATGAAGCCGGGCTCGGTGATCGTCGACGTGGCGATCGACCAAGGCGGCTGCGTCGAGACAGCCCGCATGACCACCCACTCCGACCCCGTCTACACCATCGAGAACGTCGTGCACTACTGCGTAGGCAACATGCCCGGTGCGGTGGCCCGAACCGCAACGCTGGCCCTGACCAACGCCACACTGCCGTGGGTGCTCAAGCTGGCCGAGCATGGCCCGGGCGAATTGGCCCGCATGGACCACAACTTCGCCAACGCGGTTAACACGAACCTCGGCACGTTGACCAACAAGCCGGTCGCCGAAGCCCATGATCTGGCGTTCGAAGCGCTGCCGGTCTGAGTCACAACCAAACATCACCGTCGCGCACATTGTTGACTCAGCGGCGCGGCTGCGCTTGTGCGCGCTGCGACCAATAAATCCCCGATTTGAGAATTCATTCGATCGTCGATTGGCGCACGCGATGAGGGATTTGTGCGTGCAACATTGGCAAACGGCAATCGTGGCGCGCGCTAAAGTTGCCGCGCTCGCGCTAACGGTCGTTAACGAAGCTTAACTTTGCACGTTTGAGGCCTAACTTTGCTTACCGGAGCGAGTTTGAGGCCTAACTTTGCTCATTTTGGACTTTCCGAGCGGCGCGCGGCTGGTCTGGCGCGCGCTAGGAAGAGAATTACCGAAGAGCTACGGAGTCACTGGAAGGGATGAGCCGCAGATGAACATTGATGGACACGGATGGGCGAGAGAAAACCCAGGGAGACCTTGAGGAGTCCGTTCCCTGGGTGATTGATTGATGTTCCCGGAAATTCCGGGGGCCGGGAGAATTCCGGGGGGGGTTATGCGGCGGTTGGTTGTTGGGAACCCTTTAGGGTGCGCAGATCGATCACGGGCAAGAACACCGGGTCTTTGAAGATGATCATGTCGTACAGTTCTTCCGCCTCGGCAGTATCCTGCGCTTCACAGTGTGCCAGTGCTACCTGCCAATCGATGTACGGCAGGAACCGCTCAACGAAACGCAGCAACAATCTCGCCACGCCCGGCGTCACGTCCGCTTGTCTTTTTAACACTTCGATGATGCCGCGTCCAAACTGTTCTGCGTGTCGTTCACACAGTGGAGGTAAGGGCATGGACACTGTTGATTCCAGTGTTGCGATCAACGACCAATACGTGTGCAGCCAAGTTCCTACAAGGATGGAAAGGGAAGTCGTATCCATTCGGCACAGATCGTAACACTCCGAATAGACCGCTTCGTTATCCACCAAGTGCCGAGGCCAATCGTCCAGCCTCGACGATCGTGGTCTTACACCCTCTCCTTCACTTCCGAGGGCCGGGAGAGGGCTGGGGTGAGGATCTTCTCGACGCACAAACTCCCGTCTCCCAACGACTTGTCTCCCCCTCCCATTCCCTGCTGACTGCTGATAGCTGACCGCTGAATGCTTCCTGGCACCTATACTCGTCATGGCTCAACTCCTTTACGTAGTTGGGTCCGCGCCCCCGGCGGTTGAGGCCGCGCGGGGGCCAGTTTGTTAGCGAAAAACGTTAAT
>CBDUST010000308.1:0-5191 GCA_965369945.1 uncultured bacterium
CGCGCGCGATTTGCGAGAGCCAAATTAAGCAAAGTTAGGCCTCAAACTCGCTCGGATAAGCAAAGTTAAGCCTCAAACGTGCAAAGTTACGCTCGGTTAAGGGTCGTTAGCGCGAGCGCGGCAACTTTAGCGCGCGCCACGCTTGCCGTTTTCCGTTTTTGCGTACACAAAACCTTCATAGCGTGCGCCAATCAACGATTCAGTTATTTTCCGTTTATTCATATTTCCGCAAATAGCGCGCACAAAAATGTCCTCACGCTCGAGCTGGTTTCGTGCGCGACCGTCCATCGGCATTCGAGAAATTCTCTGAAACTCAGTTTCCCCACTCACTGAGAAGGAAGAGCAAGTCGCCGGCCCCGACCACGCAGTCACCATTGAGATCGTGCGGGCAATCCTCGCAGTCGTCGCACGGTCCCCAGTTGGCGAGCAACGCCAGCAGATCCCCTGCATCGACATCCTCGTCGCGGTCAAAATCGGCTGGAGAAAGGTATTCGTCCAGCAGCCGATCGAACGTCGCGCTGCGGAAGAACTCCATCTGCTCAGGCGTGAACTGGTCGGAGAACTTGCCAATGAGGCTCCAGTTGTCGGCCAGCATCAGCCCGGCGAGGGTTCGCTCGAGGATATCCTGCCCAACGGGACCGAGCAGGCCGTCGTTGAGCTCCGGTTCGAGTTGGATGTACGCCCAAAGGTCCATGTCGCCATTCTTAAGGTCGGCTAGGAGATCAGCATCTTCGATCGGATCGAGAAAGCCCGCTGCATTCTTCAGAGTGAGTATCTGCTTTCCACGGATAGAGGCGGTTTTTTTATCCAGCCCGAGTTCGTCCAATAGGTAGGCGAGATACTCTTGCGCACTGGGTAGCGACAGTTCCCGCCCACGTAGCACGTTGATCTGGGCAAGATCGATGGTGATGGGGAACATCGTCCCGGGAATGACGAGATTGACGATATCGCGCAGGGGAGCCGGGACAGCGGTATCCAGCCGACCAGCGAGCGGCGATGTCGGCCCAAAGAGAAAGGTCCACGGAACGCCCAATCTCAGCTGTACGTCCACGGGACCAACGAACGTATCCGGTCCGATCTGGATCTCGTTGGGGATGAGCGTGTGTAGCCGAAAGACGGAGCCGGAGAACTCCAGCGGCACCTGCGGCTGTTCAAGCGGCCCGAGCGGATAGACCGGATCATCCAAGGCGTCAAAGAGTGTGCGCCCGGTCAGGTGGATGTTGTACTCGTTGGCGACAATTCCCTGGTAATAGGCGGTCGTATAGTTTCTGGCCTCGTTGAAGATGTCCCACCACAGCTGGCTGAGGAACTCCAGTTGATCTTCGTCGATGTCGTCGCGCTGAACGATCCGATCCACCTGTTCGTTGTGTAGTTGCATAAAGGCGCGGTGGATCTGGCCGATGATTCCAGTGACATCGTTGCGCGAGTCGCCGATCAGCGCCTCGCCTGTTTCCTGTCGCAGGAAATCCCGTCCGCCGATCTCATTCGTGCCGAAGCGGAAGCGCAGGTTGCTGGCATCCCAAGGACCGAGTACTCCGTCCTGCGATGGCCAGTCTATCGGATTGAGTCGATAGACCGGATCAAGATCGAGGCCCGGCGTGCGTCGGTTTTGGAATCCGTTGAACAATTCCAAGTAGCGGAATACGAACGGCGGAAACAGGATCTCGTCGAACCGCAGTCGCGTCTTCGTAAGATCGTGATCCACGAACTGGCCGAACGTGGCGCCCCCAGCGGTCATCCCGGTGGGTGAGGGCGTGGTTGTACGGTCGGTGAAGCGCGCAGGCAGGTTGGGCGGATCGAATCGCTCACCGCCGCCGGCATCAAGATGGCGCTGATCGTCATCGGTCGAATCGATGAGTTCTGCAGGAACGATCTGGATGAACGCATGATCCGTGTCTAGTGGGACACCAGTGAACGGTCGCGTGAACAGCGGCGCGTCGTTGGCCAGGACGATGGGCGTGGCGAGGGCGACCGACGTCATCCCCACGATGATGGCGGCACCAATCGATCTATCGCGGCGCGAACATTTCATCCGCTCGTCTCGTTTCTCTACGTGTGTCTGACCAAGCAGGAGTAGCACGAAGCCGGGTCACGGGGCGTGGGTCTCTGCTGATCCTTCTCCAACGGTGTACTGTACCCCATGGCAGGTCGATGGCCAGTGTGCGTCGATAGATCGGCGATCCTGCAGCGGATCGAGGCTGCTCCCAAGCCGGGGAAGGGGCGCGCGAGGACCCCCAGCGATGCCGATAACCCGACTGGTAGCGGGGCGGTGGCCCTTGGACGGCTGGAAGGTATGGCCACCACCCAGACCGGCCAAATTATCAATCTTCTACTTTGGATGACAAGCCGAGTCCGGAGGCGCATCAAATTACACGCACGGAACCTGAAGTGACTTCGATACCCGAGCATCCATCCTGGGAAGTAACGGTTGCGGCCGCGATGAACGGCGACCGCGATGCGATCGAAGCGCTTTGGCAGGAACACCGACGGTGGATCGCCGCGGTCCTCTTGGTTCATAAGTCTGCCGGCGATCAACTGGAGGATCTTTTGCAGGACGTGGCTATGACTCTGGTGAGCAAGGTCAACACACTTCGAGAGGCTGGGAATATCAGGGCGTGGCTGCGTATGGTCGCGGTGAACGTGGCACGAGCTTCGGCACGGCGCAGCCGGTCACGACCTCGGTTTGAGCACTTGATTGACGAAGGCCCGTCTGAAACTTGTGACGGCGGTGATGGCCTGGACCTTCTGGATGGTGAGGCGCAAGCCGTCTTAGCTTTGGCGCAGCAACTTCCCGAAGCCTATCGCGAGCCTCTGATGCTTCGGGCGGTGCGCGGCATGCGAGGCAAACATATCGCTTCGATCATGGATCTGAGCGAAGCCACCGTCGAGACACGGATCGCGCGTGGGCGACGAATGCTCCGCGAGATGCTGGCAAGTCCAGGTTCGAGCGAGCCAGACTCAGCTATTGTCGGATCGATATCTGGCGGCGTACTACGGAAAGGAAGCGCATGAGCAACGAACACAACGAGCTTCTGGTCTCTCGGGTGATCGAACCTGAGGCAACATCTGCCCAGTGGGACGAGTTCACAGCAGCGGCAGACGCCGACCCGGAGTTGTGGCGAACGACGGTCATGACGCTGCGCGATCAGCGAGCCATAACACGCGCCGTCGATGCAAGCGTCGCGATTGCAGATGACGTGTCGTCAAGACAGGTTCATCAAGCGAGGCGTCATGTACACGACGATCATTCACGACAAGAGCGACCTCATCTGCTGCGATGGAGCGGGTGGGCGGTCGCAGCGCTGGTCGCACTAGCGTGGGTGAGCGGCCTAAGTAACTTCGGGTCGACTGGAACGATGACGGCAGGCCTTGGCCCATCGACGCTGACCGCCGCTGAACATTACCAGAGTTATCTCGATCAAGGGAGACGGGAAGGCTGGGTCTTCGATGAGGTGCCTGAGAAGATCCTTGTGCAGACCCGACAGCTACCAACAGGCGATCAGATAGAGATCATTTTCCTCCGTCAGATTCTCGAGCGAACAACGGTACCTGATCTCTACCAATACCAAGGTGAAGACGAATCAGGTCGTCCGACGTTGGTGCGGTTCCAGGCAAACGCTAAGCCGTCCATGTAAAGAGACATTCATAATCAACCGGGGAGCCGGTGAATCGAAGACTCCTTGGAACGTAAGAAACTACCACGCAAAGGAATCACATAATGAACAGACAGACAACACAGCTTCGTTTCGCCGGCTCCCTTGTGGCCGTTGCAGCACTCACAGCGCTGTGCGCAACAACGCTCGCCGCATCGAGTAGCGACAAAGAAACTCGTCGCAGTTTCGTTTTCGCGACGACCGGTGACCCGGTTCAGTCACATTCTGAAAGCCACACCATCGCGATCCAAAATATCGACGGCAAGCTCACCGTGAAGGTCAACGGTAAGGATATTCCTACCGATCGCATCAAGCATGAGGATGGGCGCGTCATCATTCTTGATGAGGACGGCAACGACATGGCGTTGGGGACTATTTGGATCGGCGACGATGATGAGCACGGGATCATGCCGTGGGTGATGCGTTTCCATGATGCTCAAGGGAACGAAGGAATCGCCGAGTCGCTACGACTGTTCCTCGACACTGACTTTGGGTTTGCATTTGACGGTAACAACTTCGAGCCCCCCAAGGTGATGCTTGGCGTGCAACTCTCATCGCCCAGCGAGGCGCTAGAAATTCACTTACGGCTTGATCCGGATTCGACAACGATGATTAGCCGGGTTTACGAAGGTCTTGCGGCTGACGAAGCGGGACTCGAGAAGTTCGACATCATCGTGGCGATCAACGGCGACACTCCCGCTGATCAGTCGAGTATTCGCGGCGTCTTGTCCGACCAGGAGCCCGGCGACGAGATCACGTTGACGATCATCCACCAAGGCAAGAAGCGGAAAATAAACGTCCAGCTTCAAGAGTACAGCGCCCCGAAGCTCCACAGATTGCAACTGGGTGACGGCGGCATGTTCATGATCCCCTTCGATCGGGAGGGTGAGGGCTTTGGGTTCAGGTTCCAAGGTGACTCCAAGGACTTGCACAGACTGCTGATCGACCCGGAACGAGGTCACTTGTTCAGACTTCCGGAGATGGAAGATGGCAGGCTCAACCTGCACCTGAACAAAGGACTGCTGGATGAGCTTCATAAGCAACTCGGCGATGACGCGGCGGAGAAACTCCATGAACGGCTCAAAGGTCGTTTGCCCGGAGTTTGGCGCGAACGACTGCACGGCGAAGATGGACTCAGGCTCCACCTGCAACTAAAGCAAGACGACGGTGATATCCGCACCAAGGCGCTCAATGATCGTCTCGAAGAACTCAGACGGTTACTCGACAAGCTCATCGAGGACGCGGCGGAGATTGATGACGACGAGATTTGATCCGCTTGTGTGAGCCGACTCAGCTCGCACAGATCCGTAATGCCCCACAGCACCGGGCCAAACCCGGTTCATACAAGTCCCGTACTTGGGTGCGGGGCTTGTTAGTTTCACTGGGCCGAGTGCGCGGCGGCGCTTGTATCCACCACCGATCGACTGCTAGAGCACTCCAACTCAACGCGTAGCGCGTCCGGTGGCATGGGCATCCTGCCCGGGCGGTTTTTCACGGCCGGACCGCACGGGCAGGTTGCCCATGCCACCGGAGCCGCT
>CBDUST010000309.1:0-5050 GCA_965369945.1 uncultured bacterium
TGGACAGGCCCAGGTCGACCATCATCCGCTGATCGTCCTCCATGGTGAAGCCGGCAAGGAGATTGCAGAAAATCAGCCCGATCGTTGCTACCACCAGCATGACGAGCAGGATCGGCTGGCGAATGCTCTCGAAGAACGTGTTGCGGATAATCGCGAGGGTTTGGGCGAACATGGGTTAGGCCGAGTTCGTTGTCGAGTTGCCGGAGCCTACTGTGCCGGGCCCGGTCCAGCCAGCGGCGCTGAAGAATCGGAAGGCTGATCCGAAAATGGACATTTTTTGGGCCGAAGCCGCGAACCGTGCCCGGCCGATCCTACGTACTTCAACCGGCTGAGGTTCGCTGAGGGAGGTCTGCACGACGCGAGCCGGCCGAAGAGCCGCTATGCTGCCCAATCCGGTTCACACGGTCTGGCGGGAGTAGGCAGTGGATCGAGCTTGATCATTTCTTTGCGGACAGGTACTGACGGGTCGAAACAAACATGAGAATCGACCACCACGCATACCGAAAGGCCACCCGGGTCGCCGGGTTCGGGTTCCTGCTGCAAGCTGCTGCCGCCATCATCCTTCTGATCTTCTCCTTTGGGATGTTCGGGAGCCTAGGGCGGGACCATGTCCTGTGGTATGCCAGCATATACCTCTTTGGCGGACTCTTTGTGTGGGTGAGCCTGATTGCGGTGTTCTACCAGCACACGCAGGAGCGGCTGGAGTCGTTGGAGGACGATGAGCTTGCCGCTGACCATATGGCCGCCGGCACTTCGCTATTTGCATCCGGGCGGGAGCACGAGAAGGTCGCCGCCCGACGGCTACGGCTCATGCACAAGTGGCTGATGCCGATCGTCAGTCTGCTCGTGGCGGCGTACCTCATCATCGCCGGCTGGGGCATGATTCGGTTTCTGGGGCTCGTCGATGCTCTCTCCGGCAGCGCGGACCTGAATCTAACCAACGCCTTGGGGTGGGCGGTTGCCATATGTCTGGCCTTTGCCGCGGTGTGCTTCATTGTTTCTCGCTTCGTTGCCGGTATGGCCAAGCAGGCTGCCTGGCAGAATCTTCGCGGCGGCGCCGGGTATATGGTCGGCAACGCGATCGTGCTCTTGGCCGTGGCCGTGGGCATCATCTTCAGATTCTTTGACAACGACCAGGTCATCGGGTTCATCGCCTATGCAATCCCCATCTGTATGATCGCGCTGGCTCTTGAGATCGTTCTGAACTTCATTCTGAATCTCTATCGCCCGCGAATTGCCGGTGAGACGCCCAGGCCGGCGTTTGACTCGAGATTTCTCAGTCTTCTGTCCGCGCCCGATTCGATCGTCAAGTCCATCAATGAAGCCGTCAACTACCAGTTCGGTTTCGATATCACCAGCTCCTGGGGGTACCAGCTTCTTCTGCGCAGTTTCGCTTGGCTGCTCGGGTTTGGCGTGTTGTCGCTCATCGCTCTGGGCACCTTGGTGGTGGTCGAGCCCTATCAACAGGCGGTGAAGCTCAGCGGCGGGCGGATCGTTGGCGATGATGTTTATCATTCGGGGATCATGTGGAAATGGCCTTGGCCGTTCCAGTCCGCGGCCATCGAGGAAGTCAGTCGTATCCGCCGGCTGCCGCTCACCGCTCAGCGCATCAATCCACCGGACGTTGACGATTGGTCGCAGGAGGCGCGCACCGATGCGGATATTGAGCCGTTCCTCGTGGGCGCCTCTCAAGTCGCAGGCGTGCCCCTTCTCGATGCGCCGCTCGGTGATGGTGCTGTGTCGGAAGATTCTGCCGGAGAGCGCCTCGGCGAGCTGTTCTCGCTTGTGGATACCGAAATCACGCTTGAATACCGGATCAAACCGGACGGCCTACTCGACTACCTGAACTTCTCATCCGATATCCGAGGTCGCGGTCAACGACTCAGCATGCGCCAGCGGATACTGAAGGTGCTTGCCCTACGCGAGATAACTCAGCAACTTTCACGACTTTCGATGGAAGAGGTCATTAGCCAGGGGCAAACAGACCTCGCGCGGCAACTGCAGAACAGGATTCAATCGGCCTTCGACGCCGCTCAGACGGGCGTATTGGTTCTGGCGGTCAACCTCCCCATGCTCCGACCATCCGGCGATGCCGGAACGCACTTTGAGAACTTCGCGATGGCCAAGCATCAGCGTCGCGAGACGGTTGCAAAGATGAGAGCCGAAGAGGCGCGATCGTTCAGGATCTTGTTGGGCGAACTCAACCGGCGCGATGAAATTCTCGCCGAGTTCGACAAATGGGATCAACTCAGGCGTGATCCCGATGTCGATGCAGACTCCGTGCTTGAGCAACGACTTATCGTAGAACGGTTGCTCGCGGAGGCCGGAGGGACTTTGTCGCAGGGAATCGACAGTGCGGAGGCTGAGCGCTGGGTCACGCTTATGGAAGCGCGAGCCAAAGCGTTTACGCATCAGGGCAAGCTCGCGTCGTACCGGGCCGCGCCCGAGCTGTTCATGCAGCGCGAGATCATGCAGGTTTTCAGCAGGACGCTCGCCACGCGAAGGAAATACTTTGTCATCGGCGTCGATCCGGATCGGATCAACCTCGAAATCGAGGTCCAGGAGGCGCCTCGATTGTTCACTCCGACTCGCCTCGGTGCTGACCAAGGGAAGCCCAACTAATGAAAAAGACGATTGCGGTAGTTATTGGCGCGGGTTTGTTGGTGCTGCTGGTATTGTTCAGCTCTACCTACACAGTCCGCTATCACGAGCTGGCGATCAAAACGCGGTTCGGGAAGATTCAAGACGACAGTGTGCAGACGGAGGCCGGGCTTCACTTCCAATTGCCGCTCTTTGCCGAGCAAGTCACAAAGTATGACACGCGGTTGCAATTACTGGAATCTCCGTTGCGCATGGTAGCCACTGCCGACGATCAGCAGGTCATGGTTCGCGCGTTCCTGATGTGGAAAGTGGACCGGGACAACGCCCAGGTATTCCACAAGCATTTTACGAAGATTAGCGATGCAAACGATGGGCTTAAGGAGCGGCTCAATACGGCGCTGGAGGCGATGATTAAAGGATACGACTTCGAGACGCTGGTTGGCACCAAGAGTCGTTTGCCCGATGTCGAGGGGGACCTTCTGGATTACCTGAATCCATCGCTCACCGCGTTAGGTGTGCAATCGGTCTCGGTCGGCATCAGCCAGGTGGTGCTGCCGGCAAAGACTACAAGCGCCGTGTTGAATCGCATGCAGGTCAGCCGGAACGATCTTGCAGCCACCGAACGTCAAAGGGGTGAGTCCGAAGCGGCGGGCATCGAATCAGCGGCGAACACGGTCGTGAACAAGTTCCTGGCGTTTGCCAGTCAGCGTGCTGAAGAGATCAGGGCTGCGGCGAATGAGGACGCTGCCGCCTATCTTGCGGAGATGCGCGAAGACGTGGATTTGGCCATCTTCCTGCTTTGGCTTGATACGCTTGAGACATCGTTGCAGGAGAACACAACGCTGTTCTTCACTGATAAGTTTGCACCTTGGCACATGCTCAACTCCGGCAATCTCGGCGACGCTGGTCCCATTCCCCAGCCGGACTCGAAATATATCCAGGGACCGATCGCTCTTGATCAGCCCAACAACGAAGGATCGACCACGGCCAAAGTACCGACCGACCAAACGATCCATGCCGCAAAAGGACAGGGCTCCCAATAATGGTCGATACACCGGATCAAGACTTTCCGCCCCAAGTGCCTGACCCGTTTGCGGATCAAGGTACACCGTTTGAGCCGGAGGAGCTGCACGAGGAACAGCCTCGACGTGCAGCCTCTGCTCAATTCATGGTGGAAACGGAAGTCGGCCAGGCAGCGGCGCTACGCGAGGCGATGGACCCGGCCAATCAGTCGCTCGCTGATGCTCTTCGCTTGTCCTTCCGCGTCCTTCAGTTCGTGATCCTTGTGCTACTGGTCCTCTTTCCGGTGTCGGCGTTCCAAGTCGTCAAGGAAGGTCACGGCGGCGTCATGCTCCGATGGGGCCGCGTTGTGTCGGTCGGTGATTCTGACGAACTGCTTCCCGGTGCGCATTGGACGATCTGGCCCTATCCGGCCGGTGAGTTCGTGATCTTCGATGTTGACGGCCGCGAAGTGGATATGCGGCGCAAATTCGTCGACCGAGGTGGTGAGCGGATGGTCGAGCCGTTCTGGCCCAGTATCCCCGGCAACATGAGTCGTCAGGACTTTATCGATCAAGCGACGCCTAGCTCGACAATTGACCCGAGGAAGGATGGATCGGTGTTGACCCGAGACGGAGATATCGCCCATTTGAAGATCTCGGCTGAGTACGACATCGATGATCCCAAGAGGTTTGTCCAGACGTTGAGCCCCGAAGATGCCCCGCGGGTTGTCGCCCTGGCGGTGCAGCGGGCGGTCGTACAAGTGATGGCCGGAGCGAGCCTGCAGGAGCTGATCGATTTCCCTGACGACATCAAAGACCGCGTTCGTAGGCACGCACAAACGACGCTCGATCAGATCAACTGCGGTGTCACGCTCACGAAGGTCACGCTTCCCGAGACCAGCCCGCCAATGGCGATCGCGCGACACTACGGTGATCTTCAGACCGCTCGAGAGCAAGCCAAGGAGATGGTGGAGAAAGCTCGTAGCCAAAAGGACAAAGCGCTAGTCGCAGCCGGGGGGCCGAACTATCACGATTTTGTGCAACTGATCGATCGTTACGAAGAAGCCGAGCAGCGCGATGATAGCCGAGGGGCTGACGAGTTGCTCAGCCAGATCAACGCGTTCATGGAGAGCGACCGCGTCGACGGCGACCTGAAGTCGGTTATCGAACGAGCCGGCGCGTATGAGTCGGAGATCGATTCGACGCTGGGAAGCGAGCTTCGGCGATTCAACAGCGTGCTGCCTGAGTATCGCGATAATCCACGCTTGGCCGTGAGCCGGCGCTTGATGCAAGTAAGCAAGGGCATTCAAAGCCGGGCGGATGTTGAGATCATGCACCTCCCGGAAGGGCTTGGCAAGATACTGATCAAGATCAAGAGTCTGGAGGAGATATCCCAGAGTCGTATTCAGGCGGAGCTGGAGCGCAAGGAACGTGAAGCAAACCAAGCT
>CBDUST010000310.1:0-4958 GCA_965369945.1 uncultured bacterium
ATGTCACGCCATGATAAGTCGCACGGGCAAGATGCCCGTGCCACCGGAGTCGCGCTCGTCGACCCGTTGGGATCGGCAAGTTGATCTCACGCCAGGCGACTAGCACACGCAGCCGCCACGTTTTCAGTGAACCTGGCCTAGTGGATTTCGACGGTTCGCTTATCGTCGCTGCGGGATAGTTCCAGCGCGCGGCCGTGTACTCCGTCGGCCGTAGCCATTAGTGATTCGCAGAGCCGAGTCACAGCCGGAACCTCGGGGTAATCCTGCTGCACGTTCGCGATCCGCTCCGCCATGGCGGAATGGTTGTCGCGAAACAGCCGCTTGAATGCGTCTTTCACAGCTTCAATGTGCGCGGCACTGTACCCGCGCCTGGTCATGGCGATTGAGTTGATCGCACGAACTTCGGCCGGATTCCCTTCCACGATCATGAACGGCGGCACGTCGCGGGTGATGCGGGCTAATCCACCGACAAAAGCGCACGTCCCGATCGTGACGAAGTGATGGATCCCAGCTCCGCCGCCCGCGTTCGCTCCGTCTTCGATTCGCACGTGCCCGGCCAGCATGACTTGATTGGCGATCGTAATATTGTCGCCCAATTGGCAGTCGTGGGCGATATGCGCCGCGACCATGATGAGGTTCTGGCTGCCTATTGTTGTCACGCCGCCGCCGTTGTCGGTCCCGCGATGGATCGTGACGTGTTCGCGAATGATGTTGCCATCGCCGAGGTCGCAGGTGGTTCGTTCGCCCCGCCACTTGCGGTCCTGCGGGTCGGCTCCCAGCACGACGAAGGGGTAGATGTGGTTGTCTCGTCCGATCGTCGTCTGCGACTGGATCGTCACATGGTTGTGCAGAACGGTCTCTGGGCCGATGACCACGTCCGGCCCAATCACACTCTGCGGACCGATCACCACCGAGTCGTCGATCTGGGCTGTCCGGTGGATGATTGCAGTTGGATGTATCTGGGTCATTGAGCACTCTCGGGGCGGCGCCGATGCTTTGGCGCACGCTGGATCCTGTTGATTGGGCTACTCTCGCTCGGCATCCACCATCATGAACCTGATCTGGGCTTCCGCAGCCAGCTCCGAACCGACATATGCACGGCATCTCACCGTCCCGGTACGCGGCTTGGCGCGGATCGCTTCGGCCTCCATGACTAATTGATCGCCCGGAGTCACCGGTCGTCGCAACTTTACCTTGTCCAGACTCAGTAGCACGGCAATCTTCCCTGCATGCTCCAACTTCTGGCTCATCAACAGCCCGCCCAGCTGGGCCATCGCCTCCACGATCAATACTCCGGGCATAATCGGCGTCCCAGGGTAGTGGCCCGCAAAGAACGGTTCGTTGATGGTCACATTCTTGATCCCGATCGCCTTGCGGTCACCCTCGATCGCGACCACGCGGTCCACCAGCAGCATCGGGTAGCGGTGGGGCAACAGCCGCTGGATACTGCGGATATCGAGCTTCCGGCCCAAAAGCAGCGCGTCCTGACGATGGGTCGCCTCCATCTGCTGAACGATCTTGAGGCACATGCGTCGGTTCAGCTCGTGTCCCGACTTGTAGGCCACGAACGCGCCATGGACATCGCATCCAACCAGATACAGGTCGCCCAGCAGATCGAGAATCTTGTGTCGCACCGGTTCGTTGTCGTACCGGTAGCTGTTGTCGATCGGACCGTCATCGCCGATCACCAGCACGTCCTTGGGGGTGAGGTGCCGGCACATCCCTCGATCCCACAACGCCTGTGCTTCTTCCTTGAGACTATAGGTTCGCGCGTGCGCCAACTCATGCTCATAGTCGCCGTTGCTAGAGGCGAAGCTCTGAATCTGCCGTTTGATTCGGTGGGTGTTCTCGCCGTAATCCAGATCGAACACGACGCGCAACTCATCGGTCTTGCTCGGGAAGACCGAGAGCATCGCATCACCCTCCTGGACGAAGAGGGGTTCGGTAATACGGTGAATGCGCCGCGGGGCATCCTGTGTGACCAGACCGACTTGGAGCATCGGCTCCACAAACGGCGCGGCTGATCCATCCCCGCAGGGCAGTTCAGGGCCGTCCAACCGCACCAGTGCATTGTCCACGCGCAGCCCGGCGAAGGCCGACATGCAATGTTCAATCGTCTCGATCGACGTCTCACCCATTTTCAAGGTTGTCCGCCGTGCTCGTCGGGCGAGGTGGCTTACAAGTGCGGGGATCTGAACCGGCGGGGAGATATCAACCCGCTCGAACACGATGCCGTGGTTCGGCGGGGCGGGCAAGATCGTGGCTGTGGCCTGCTCACCCAGAAGCAGCCCCTTGCCTGCGACCTCCACTGGCCCGGCTAGCGTTTGCTGCTTCGGCCCCGATGCGTTTGATGTAGTTCTTGCCTGTTCGGACGTTTCGAGCATAGTGACAACGATCCAAAAGCCGGTGCTTTTGCCTTCATCCGCCTGGGGGCATCAAAATCACATAGCGATCCTACGCTTGCTGGGCCCTTGCGAGGCGGGACATGCGTTTCATCCAGCCTGGTAGTTTACGGATGGCCGCCCACTGCCGCAATGCTTCAGTTGAGGAGACGGCTGGAAACCCCAGATACGTTGCCCCGTCCGGGACATCGTGCGTGACACCGGATTTCCCCCCGATTCGGACTTCAGTGCCGATTCGTACGTGCTCCGCGATCGATACGGCGCCGCCAACCTGGGTTCCGTCGCCAATGGTGACCGAGCCTGCCAACACCGTTAGGCCGGCTATCACGCAGCAGCGCCCAATTCGACAGTTGTGGGCGATCTGGCACAGATTGTCGATCTTCGTTCCCTCACCTACGATCGTCGCACTGAACTTGCCTCGGTCCACGCACGAGTTGGCCCCGATCTCCACCTCGTCTTGGAGAATCACGATGCCCAGGTGCGGCACTTTCATCAAGCTCGATCCGTCCGCTGCCGGCCGGTAGCCGAATCCGTCCGCCCCGATCGATACGTTCTGATTCAGGATCACCCCCCGGCCGAGCTGGCACCGCTCGCGCACGACCACGTTGGCATGCAATACCGATTCATCCCCGATCTGCGCCCCGGCATAGATTCGAGCCCCGGCGTGGAGAACGACCCCGTCGCCGATGATCGCCTCCGACCCCACGCTCACGTGCGGCCCTATGCGCACCGCTGGCCCGAGCTTAGCCGTGTCATCGACAACCGCGGTGCCATGAACGCCGACGTCGGGAACGGGCGGCGCAGGCTCGAACAAGCGCGCGATCTCGATCATTGCCAGCTCAGCCTGCGGAACGAAGATCAGTGCTCGAGATTGCGGCTCGTGCCCCTTCGGCTCGATCCCAGTGCTGATGACCGCCGCGCCGGCTTGCACATCAGCCCAACGCTCGGCATGGGCCGTGTCGGTAATGAACGTGATCTGATCCGCCGACGCCTCATCCAGCGCGTTGACTCCCACAATCTGCAGGTCCGGACTGCCGCGCAGTTCGCCGGCAACCCGCTCGGCTAAGGCTGAAGTTGTGTACACGGTTTTCAGATCGCTCATTGCCTGGGCGCTTCCTCCCATTTGCCGCTGAACTATTGCGCGTTGATCCAGACGATCAGTTCGTCGGTGATGTCGAATTCCGGGTTGGCATATACGATCCGGCGCAACGACATCTGCTGCACCACCTGATCGTCGGTGCCCGGGCGCAGTTCGAGAATCGAATCGTCCGTCAGGATAAAATCGATGTTGTACTCCTCGGCAAACTCAGTTGCCGCGAGCGTGATCTCATCGTACACCTGCATTCGCCTTTGAGCTCTCTTGAGGTCCAGCTTCGCCGCCTTGAAGTCAACCCAGGCGCGCAGGTCCGCCGCGGCCTCCAGCACCTTCTCTTGGGCTTCCTTATATTTGGGCGTTCCCGCCAACAGAAGATCGAGCTCGCTTTGCAGAGCATTGAACTCCTGACGCAACGACTCTTCTTGGTCATCTAGTTCTTTGCCTAGCTCCTCCAGTTCAGCCTGGGCCTTCGCTCTCTCGTCGCTGGTGTTGAAAACCTTTTGCAGGTCCACAGAGGCGATCACCGCCGGACGGGCCGGAGCCGTTGAAAGCAGCGCGTAAGCCGGTCCAACTCCAGCAGCTAAGAGTAGCGCGATTACTAGATACGGTCGCCGGGTCATGATCGTAATGAGTCGTTGCATGGATTTGACTCCGCAGGGTTAGGTGTCGGTGATGCCAACGCATGTCAGGTGGAGTCCGACACGTCGCTGGCGTTCTCTAGCGCTCAGCCTATGCCCGAACGTGGCAAGCTCGCGCTCAAGGCCCGGACTGAACGGCATTGAATTGGTTGTTCATACGCATGATGAGATCTTCGGTGATGTCCAAGGTCGAATTTACGAACAAGACTTTCCGGTTGATCAGTTGCTGGAGAACCTGCTCTTGCGGTACAGCACGCGCATTGCGTTTGAAAGGCAACGCATCGCTCGAGTCGTCGAGGATCACGAGGTCGTACCCCTCAGTCAACGCCAGGGTGTCGATCGCCTCCACGATCTTCTTGTACAAATCCTGCAGGTAAACGGCCTTGTCTATCTCGAGTTGTTGTTTGGCCATTTGAGACCAAGACTCGTTCTTCAGTGTTGCCAGCGCGATCTTGTCGGCAACCTCCTCGCGTTGCTTGGCATCGACGGCGTTGTCGTATTCTTCCTTGAGCGCCTCAGTCGCCTCTACGCGTCTTTGCCTTTCGGTCTCGAGCTCCCCCACGAGACTGGCGACGGCAGCCTTGGCATCCGCACGCTGCTTGAGGCCGTCGAACAGCGGCTCGATCCGTACAACCGCCACGACCGGCGGGCCTGCCGGGGCCATCGAACGACCCGCCAACACCTCGTACCCAACTAGCACACCCAGCAGGAGCACGATTGCGAGCATCGGCGCGTTCAGAGTAATCTTCACGGGTTTCATCGCATCCATCCTCTACACATACACAGGTTCACAGGAGATCCCAATCTAGCTACACCTTGGAC
>CBDUST010000311.1:0-4935 GCA_965369945.1 uncultured bacterium
GCTTGTGATCAGGCAGGCTCAAAGCCTGCCCTACACGCTGCCGAAGCTTGTGATCAGGCAGGCTCGAAGCCTGCCCTACACGCTACCGAAGTGATCAGGCAGGCTCAAAGCCTGCCCTACACGCTGACTCGCTTGTGATCAGGCAGGCTCAAAGCCTGCCCTACACGCTGCCGAAGCTTGTGATCTGAACAAGTCCGGCGCCGATCTACCCGAATTGTCCTCTCTTGTGTTCTCGTGTCAATAGCCGAGGCGTGATTGGATCAAGGCAAGCGGATGCCGGGCGCCATTGACAGCAAGACCCGGCCTACCGGGACGAGTCGTCGGTGTGAACGCAAGAGCGTCGCGCGATCGGCACGCACGACTCGTCCGTCCCGACGCACAGTCCGCCTACCACGGATAGTCGAGCCTTCGCCATTGAGGCTCGGGCTCGACTCCGGGGGTTACCACCCCCGGCTACTTCGGATTTCATCATCCCGTATGGCGCATGGCCCATCCCTCCCGCCTCAAGCCTTGGGTCGTTGTTACGCGCCGATGGCGAGGCGTTGGGCGAGGATCGTTGGCAGGCCGGCCTTTTCCGTCGCCAATTGCGCTGCGACGATGTCGTATTCCTCGCGATGCACGGTGAACTCGCGCCGATCCAAATCGAGCACGGCAAAACTCGCACGTGGATCGGCATCACGGGGTTGACCGACCGAGCCCGGATTGCAGATGTAGCGCCGATTTGCATGCAGCGGAATCGACATGTGGTCACGCGGCCCATACGCCACGATCTCGTCTGCGCTGAGTGTGACGCCTTCGTTTACCTCCGGCGCCTCGAAGACCATGGGCACGTGCGTATGTCCGATCAGACAGATCGGGCGGTCAACGCCGGCGAACGCGAGCGCTGCGATCCGCGCATCGTGTACATAATCAGTAGGTCCGGGAGCCGGGCTATCGTGTACACACATCACCAACTCGTGCGGATGATCGATTTCCTTGAGTCGACTCAGCGCATCAAAGTGAAGCGGCCCGAGCACACGGCGGGTCCAGACAACCGCCTGCCGAGCGTACCCGTTGAACTCAAGCTCTCGCTTGGGATCGATCACCGCATCGTCGTGATTGCCGCGCACCGTCAAAGAGCAGCAGCGCATCACAAGATCGATACATCGATCGGGGTAGGGGCCATAGCCGACGATATCGCCCAGACAGATAATGCCATCGACATGAAGCCGGTCGATCCGCGCCAGCACAGCCTGCAAGGCGTGCAGGTTGCCATGGATATCGGAGATGATGGCGAAGCGGTTCATAGTCGGCACCAGACAAACACCCTTGCGCGTTGGCGTGCCACACGCGCAGTTTGCGCTGCTGTCACGCGGCGAAACGTTGATGCCCCCGGGCCTTTCCGGCATGACTTCTATCGGAATACGAACGTCACAGTTACCAAAGTTCGTCGAAGGAATCGGAGAATTTTGGATTTGCGTCGGCTGATTTGAGCGAGCAAGCTCAAACCGGCAAAGACGGCGCTAGCCCTGGCCGACTTTGGCGGGCTTGGGCGGTGCGGCTTCCGTGTCCGGCGGTAGTGGTGGCGGTGGCGGTTCGGCGCCTTGAGCAGTCTCCGGCGACGATGGCTCGGTCGGCGCTGCAGCCATCTGAGCCTGGTGGGCCGCCTTACTTATCGCTTGCTGTTTCAGACGCTCGATCTTCGGACGGTCCGGCCCGATGACCATGGTAATTCGTCGACCGGCGAACCGCGGCTCCATCTCGATCTTGCCGACATCCGACAGCTTTTCAATGATCTCTTGCATTCGAATACGCCCGCGATCTTTGTGGGCCATCTCCCGGCCACGGAAATTCTGCACGATCTGAACCTTGTGGCCTTCCATCAGGAAACGGCGGGCCTGATCCAGCCGAATCTCGATATCGTGCGGGTCGATCTTCATCGATCGCCCCAGTCGAATCTCCTTCAGCTCCGTCCCTTTGGATTTGGCCTTATTCGCGCGGTCCTTCTTGGACTGCTCGTACTTCCAGCGCCCAAAGTCCATGATGCGAACGACAGGCGGCGTCGACGTGGCGGTGATCTCGACCAGATCCAGGTCGGCGTCGTAGGCGCGTCGTTTGGCCTCGTCGATCTCGACGACACCGATCATCTCGCCGGTCTCGTCGATCAATCTGACCGGCGTGACGCGGATTCGGTCATTGACGCGTGGGCCGGTCGGCGCTCGGTCACCGGCACGGAAGAATCGTCTACGGGCGATGGTTCAGATCCTCGTCTCGGCTACTCGTGGGTATAAATACGACCACCACCGAGCCGAAGGCAGCGGCGGAACGTGACGTTGACTTTGCAAACTTCGTGGCGCAAAAAGGCATACGTCTATGCGATCCTGCGCTGACGATCAGATGTGTGCTGGCTATTGATCAGCGTCGAAACTCCATCGAAAGCTGCTCAAGACACACCAAGCCCGTGGCTTGCCTATGCCTTCAACAACTATGGCTCATACACTACATCCACATCGGTCAAGTGGCAAATCTTATTTCAATGAAAGGCCTATTCTCGACCCGGATCTTGTGGGCGGTGGCCCTAGACCGCCACCGCCTGGAAGTGCTCCGCCACGACCGTCCGCTGGCCGCGCGTGTCGATCTCACGCCGCACGGCCTCCACAAATGCTGCGATCTTGAGGGTTCCAAGGTTCTGGCGGATACCCCGGGCTCGGACGCTGACCACGCCCGCCTGCTCGTCCTTTGGGCCGACCACGAGTAGATAGGGCACCTTCATGTCCGCAGCGACCTTGATCTTCGCCTGGATACGGTCGTCGTTGCGGTCCAGTGAAGCTCGCACATTCTTCTCGGTCAGTGCCCTCAGTACAGTCTCGGCATAGACCATCGACTTGTCGCTGATCGGCAGCACCCGAACCTGCTCCGGCGCCAACCAGGTCGGGAAGGCCCCGGCGAAGTGTTCGATCAAGACGCCGATGAACCGTTCCATGGAGCCGAACGGTGCACGGTGAACCATGACGGGCCGATGCGCCTTGTTGTCCGATCCGATGTAGCGTAGATCAAACCGCTCGGGCAGATTGTAATCCACCTGGACGGTTCCCAGTTGCCATTCGCGACCCAGGGCATCGCGCACGATGAAGTCGACTTTCGGTCCATAGAACGCCGCTTCGCCCGGCTCTTCCGACACGTCCGTGCCCAACAGGCGCGCCGCGTCCAGGCAGACTCGTTCGGCTTTGTCCCAGACCTCAGGCGAACCAACGTACTTGTCTGAATCCGGATCGCGCAATCCGACCTGAACACGAAAGTCAGTTAGACCGAGTGTCTCAAACGCCAACTTCACCAGACTCAGACAGCCGTTGAATTCATCAGCCAACTGATCCTCGCGGCAAAACAGATGCGCATCGTCGATGGTGAAACTGCGCACACGAATCATCCCGCTCAGTTCACCGGATTGCTCCCAGCGATACACCGTTCCAAACTCATTCAGCCGCACCGGCAGATCACGGTAGCTACGCTGTTGGCTCGAATATATCTTGATGTGATGCGGGCAGTTCATGGGCTTCAGCAGATACCCCTCGATATCGCCCTTGGCCATCATGTTCGCCAAATCAGCGCACGAGCAACCTTCGTCTGCGACGCCGTGCAGGAAGTCGCGATCCATGATCGGGACAAACTGGCTCTCAGCGTAATACGGGAAGTGACCGCTGGTCTTGAATAGCTCCAACTTGCCGATATGTGGGCAGATTACTTCCTGATACCCCTGCTTGCGCAGCTCTTCGCCAATGAAATTCTCCAGCTCTCGGCGAATGATCGCACCATTGGGGAGCCACATCACCAACCCCTGGCCAACCGCCTCGTCGATGTGGAATAGCTGCAACTGTTTGCCAAGCAGTCGATGATCGCGCTTCTTCGCTTCCTCCAACTGATTCAGATGTGCTGCCAGTTGTTTCTTGTCAGCGAAGGCGACGCCGTACACGCGGGTCAGGCGATCTGAGTCCGCATCACCATGCCAATAACTCGAAGCCAGACTCATGACTTTGAATGCGCCGATGCGACCGGTGCTGGGAATGTGCGGGCCGCGGCACAAATCCTCCCAGTTCTTGCCCGGCTCACCTGTGGCGTACCAACTGAGTTGATCCGACCCCGCCTCGATTGCGCGCTGCGCATTATCGATCTTGTACTTGCTGCCCTCACCTTGCAGCTTTTTCATGCCTTCGTCGACCGGAAGTTCATAACGCGCAAACGGCCGATCCTCGGCGATGATCTTGGCCATCTCAGCTTCGATTGCCACGAAGTCATCAGCACTCAACGGTCGTCGATCGGGCACGTGCATGTCGTAATAAAACCCCTTATCCACCGGCGGACCGTACACCAACTGCACGCCGTCGATCACGCGCTGGATCGCCTCAGCCATCACATGAGCGCAGCTATGACGAATCAGTAGCAGCGCCTCGTCACTGGACTGGCCGGTCTTCCGATCGACAGCGGTGATCAGCGTTAGCTCGGCATCCTGCTCGATCAGCGCACCGGCGTCACACAGCTCGCCGTTGATCTGCGCACCGATGACCGCCTTGGCCAAGCCCGCACCGATGTCTGCCGCCACGTCAGAGGCGCTGATCGGTTGGTCGTATTCGCGGACGGATCCGTCCGGCAGAGTGATGCGAGGCATGATCTGGGTTCTCCGCGGTCGCACAACAAGATACCGCTATTGGATAAAAAAACAGGCACGGCTGTTCGGCCGCGCCTGATGCTTCTCTTCAGAGCCCACGCGACGGCCGTCACCCCTGGCGGGTGGTGGTCGTATTCGTCGTCGTGGTCGTCGTTCGTAAGTACATTGGCAGTCCAAGGATAGCCTGGTCGGCTCCACAATCAATGTCGGCAAACTGTTGGGGGAGGCTTGAGGTTGGTGGCCCACGAGCCGGGTTTCGATTGGACATACCCAGATGCCGACCCACGAGAATC